>NZ_CP072360.1:1452500-1752500 GCF_018128065.1 Prevotella melaninogenica
ACAGATTGTTCTCACAACAAAGAGTAGCGGAACATACGCTAATGGTTTCCCTTTAACCAACACTGCCACAAACGCCGCTACTAACGGTTCTTACGTTGTTATAAAACCGGGCACCCATACACTCAAGATACGTTATTGGGTGAAGGACATTGTAACAAATGTAGAAG
The DNA here is from genome assembly GCF_018128065.1 of Prevotella melaninogenica. Lineage (NCBI taxonomy): Bacteria > Pseudomonadati > Bacteroidota > Bacteroidia > Bacteroidales > Prevotellaceae > Prevotella > Prevotella melaninogenica. The sequence goes on from NZ_CP072360.1 coordinate 1,452,668, forward strand.
GAACTATAACCAAGACATTGTCATCAGCTACCTACGACCAGAATAAATATTATAACATCACTGCTAACCTTGACGTAAAGGATTACGACGGAACAAAGTACTACATGTGGGATGCTCAGCAGAATTATTGGGCAGGTCATGAATGGAATAGCGCAGCTCCATGGCAGCCAACGCTTACGACACAGCCAGCCAATTCAAACTACCCCAAGAGCAACACCGACTCTCGTTGGTACCACGAGGGCGGCGGTCTAGGTCGCATCGATGCTACTCAGAGTTGCGCTACTCTTCCCAACGTGAACGAGATGACATGGTACGCTGCCAAGGGCAATCCCCGTTGGGACAAGGACGAATTATGGACAACTATGGGTCATTTATATAAAGGCGGCATGTGGTTTAAGAAGAAGTCAGTCTTACTGGCAGAAGGTAATTATAACACCGAGAAATCTGTCGACGGCACTGATTGGCGTATAAATAGAAATGCAAACCGCTGGTCCGTATCTCAGACTCTTCCTTCCGCTGCCGATGCAAACAAATACTTCTACCTGCCCGCCTTGGGTTTCTACAGCTCTGGTCTGTGGTACAACGTTGGCGAAGCCGGCTTCTATTGGTCGTCAAGTGCTACTCCGCGGTACAGCATCAGCGCGTGCCTTGTGCGCTTAGACAGTGGTTTCGTCCACGTGTTCAACGAAGACCGCTACCGCGGTCTCTGGGTCGGGGTGTTTGAGTAGTCCTAAAAGCCCACCCTGACCCTCCCCAAAGGGGAGGGAGTGCCTAACGGGATAAAAGAAGTAAATAAGCAAACCGTTTGAAAAAAAATTCTAACGTGTTAGAAATTTACGGGGAACGTGTTAGCGAGAAATTTCTAACGGGTTAGAAATTTTCTTGCAACCCGTTAGAAATTTTACTCTGACCTAATATGCGTTTTAAGCCTCCGCATTATGCGGATTTTCAAAGCTTTGCGGAGGTTTTTATCTCTTTTAAATACTGAATAAACACGCTTTGATTGAGCTTATCAAACTGAGAAAAAACGAAACTAATGAAAAACGTGTTGCTGCAAAGTGCAGCACAAGTAAGTAATAACTAATAAAATTTTAAACACAATGAAAATCAAATTGATTGAAAGAAGAAAGCCGGGTACAAAGACTGGACCGGGTAAGTTTTATGCAAGTCCTGTAAACGTGGGGAAGAAGAACCTGCGGGATATTGCGCATGACATTGCGGGACGTTCTTCGCTGACACGTGGTGATATCGAAAACGTGCTGTCAAACTTTATGGATTGTCTGCCCCACTATCTTCGTGACGGCTTTAGTGTGCAGTTAGGCGAATTTGGCACGATGCGCTTGACACTGTCAAGCGAGGGAGCTGAAACGGAAAAGGCTTTTAAGACCGAGAAGATTAAGCCGCGCGTAACGTTTACACCGGGCGTAGAACTGAAAGCTGCCCTGCGCGAGAACTCGTATGAGACAGTGAAGGAGGAAAAGTCGGGCGGAAAGAAAGAAGGAGGCGGAAAGGCTCCCGGACCTATGCCAGAGTAGGAAGCGGCCTCACCCCCAACCCCTCTCCTATTGGAGAGGGGAGTGAACACCGAGATACCCCCACATGTTTGAATGCATTATTGTGGATGATAAGCTAAACGCCATACAGCAAAGATTTTGTTCGTAAACCTTACAATGTAAACCTTATAATGTAAGCCTTATGGCAAATATTCTGCAAATGGGGTTCTTCCTCTTTCGGGGGGAGTTGAGGGGCTTCTCTTTTCTCCGCAAATTGTTTATGGTAAAGGATTGGCTTTAATCAAGAATAAATCAAAAAATTGTTCGCGAACAAAAAGGAAATTGTTCGCGAACTTTTTTTGATTTGTTCGCGAACAATTTTGGTAGAGTCTTAGAATAAATTTTCTCGCATGAAGTCAGAATGCAGAAAGATATACACTTCAAAGGAATGTTTTAAGACAGACAACCTATGTTTATCAGGTAGCACTGATTCAACTCCTTACTTCACATAGAAGATACGATTTTGCTTGCGTGATGAGGTCTTGCCTTCCTTTGCTGCATAACCAAGAATACAGAAGCCGATACCTTCATAATCGCCTTCTATCCCCCACTCTTTCAACATCTGCTTACCATCTTCACGTTCAAAAGTCTGCTTGGCACGATTAATCCAACAGCTTCCTAAACCTACTGCGTGAGCAGCATTCATAAGGTTGCCCATCATCAACGCACCATCATAGACGTGATTAGGGCTACTCTTATCCGCTAACACAGCAAGGACAACGGATGCTCCATAAAAAGGGTCGCTCGTTACGCCCATTATCTCACCATTAATCGCCGATAAGCGGTCGCGTACTTCCTTATTAGTCACTTCAACGATGATAGCAGTCTGCATATTCTTTCCACTTGCAGCGTAAAGACCAGCTTCCATCACCTTATCAATCAACTCCTGTGCAGGCATACGCTCTTCATAAGCACGTATGCTACGACGTGTCAACAATGCTTCTAATGCTTCCATAACATATTCTATTTTATAATTCATTTACGGCTTTTGCCAACTGCTCCAACGCCTGACGAAGTATAGAACGTGGTGTACCGATATTCAAACGCATAAAACCTTCACCTCCGGGACCAAACATTCTACCATCATTTAAAGCTAAATGAGCTTTGTCAATGAAGAGGTTTAATAGTTCTTTGTGCTTCAATCCAAGGTCACGACAATCCAACCAAACAAGGAAACTTGCTTGTGGACGAAGTGGACGAACACTTGGAATATGTTCACGACAGAAGTCTTCGACAAAGAGAATATTGTCTTCTACATACGCCAACATCTGTTTACGCCACTCCTCTCCCTTTCGGTAAGCAGCTATCGTGGCTATTGGGGCAAAGAGTGTAGGCTCATCTAATTCGTTTGCCTTCAACCAACCATAGAAACGATTACGCAGTTCTTCATTCGGAACAATGGCATACGAACTAACGATACCTGCCATATTAAAGGTCTTTGTCGGTGCTGCAAAAGTAATACTAATTTCCGCAGCATGCTCTGACACACTTGCAAATGGTGTATGACGATTGCCAAAGAGAGCCATATCGCTGTGTATCTCATCGCTAATGACAAGAATATTATGCTCATAACAGAAGTCTGCCAAGCGGCGTAATGTATCTTCCGACCAACACAATCCTGCAGGGTTATGAGGATTAGAGAGGATTAGTAAACGACATTTATCATCACATACCTTTGCGAGATTCTCAAAGTCCATATCATAATATCCGTCTTCACGGAGACGAAGCGGATTGAAGACAACCTTACGATGATTAGCCTCTGGTGTCAAACGGAATGGATGATAGACAGGTGGTTGTATTATCACCTTTTCGCCTGACTCTGTGAATACATTTACAACAAAACCAATACCCCTTACGATACCGGGAATAAAACTCAACCACTCTGGCTTTACTTCCCAAGCATGATGCGCACATATCCAATCAATGATAGCAGGGCGATAGTCAGATGGTTCTATGGTATAACCAAAGATAGGATGTGAAAGACGGTCTTTAAGGGCATCCACAACAAAATCAGGAGTAGCAAAGTCCATATCAGCCACCCAAAGTGGTAACAAGTCATTACGTCCCCAACGTGGAAGAAGTGCCTCATGCTTCAAGTCACCACTTCCCGAACGGTCGATTATCTCGTCAAAGTTATAAGTCTTTATCATACTTCCAAAGCCTGTTTAATATCATCAAAGAAAGCAGCGTATTGCTGATAGCAGCCATGCCTGAGTTAAGGGCGATAACATTCTCAGCTCCAGTCAAAGTCTTAACACGCTGTTCGAGATTCGTCACCGTTGGGTTTTCCACACGTGAATAATCAGGAGCATCAATACGTCCACAAAAGGCATCAGCCATCACTTCCGCATTGTCAAATTCAAAAGCAACAGCATTATAGACTGGCATACTTAACGCATCGTAAGCATCCCTACGCTTGTAAGCCTGATGAATAGCCAGTGTTTGCTTCTTCATATCTTTCAAACAGTTGTGTTGTTTATAAAGGATTCATAAATCAAGGACGGACGGAAAAACCGTCCGTCATATAAGTTGTAGTTTATCTTATTAATACCACTGTACCGCATTGGTGATACCGCTTCGTTTATCATATTTCAACGCATCTGTCAGCGTTGCAGCATTACAACGGAAGGTAAAGTTGTAAGATGTATATGGTGCTAAAACTACAGAAGCACTCATATTAAAACAGTGTAGGTCACGTGACAGGCTGGCTGTTGTCATACTCATCGCATGGTTTTCAAAGTCGTAACCACTTGAGAAGTTAATGTTCCAGCCATCACTGATACGAATATTACCAGAGAAGTTCAGCGTCTGTGTGAACTTATAAGGGTAACGCATCGTCTTAGTATTGAACCTACCCGCTGTATTCTCACGCATCGTAATACCATAACCGATTGTCAATGACCATGGCATATTGAAACTCATGTAACCATCGTCATCCGTCTCAGCAATATTACCACGCTTCTTCTTAGCTGCATGCTTTCCTTTCTCAAGGTCATCGTCCATATTCGATTCGATATTGGTATCAGGCCCATCGCTCTCTTCCGTCACCTTGTCGTCATTCTTATCATCCTTACGTCCGAACCACTTCTTCAACTTCTCTGGATTCAAAGTGAATGAGAAGTTCTGCGACATACCTTGAAAACGAGGCAAACGACCATACCCCCACTCAGTATGATTACCTACGTAAGGCTTACCATTAGCATCAAGTTCGTAAGCATAGGTAGCAAACTGTGCATTCATTGAGAAGGTATAATTCTTCCACCACTTCAAACGTAGACGCATACTAAGGTCACTCCAACGATGATAGTCTGCTGCAGCATTGTAAGACATACTGGCTCCTAACTCATCAATGATACTTATCTTCTTATAACCAGTCGTATCTTTGTCGCTCTTGATTTTCATTTCGAGGTTATTGCTAACATCCCAACTAATCATCTCAGTCTTGTACTTACCCGGCACACTATAGAGTTCATCCTGATAAGGAGAGTACTCAACAAGTTTCACATTACCGCTTGCATCGGTGTACTGGTAGCTGTCATAATAGCCATAACGGCGTGCACCGAAGTTAGGTGAATAAGAGAATGAAACCTGTGGCGTGATAACATGGCGGATAGCCTGAATCTTATCACCAAAAAGTTTTCTATTAGGTGTCCAGAAACCATACAACTTAGTGCTGGCACCTACATTCATGCTCCAATTATATACATTATGGAAGCCATACGTAGTGTCTCTTACCACCTCTTTCTGAAGAGTGTTATCCCATCCACGTGTCACCTTCTTAGAATACATACGATCCGTAAAATTGAAAGATGGCGTCACATTGATATAATTAAACAAGGTGAAGTTTGCCTGTACAGGAATTGTATGCTGAAAAGCATTCTTCCAGTCTTTGATCAGATTAGAGTGTAAGAGTTTATCTTCCTTCGTTGAGATAGAATTAGCCAACTGACCCGTATAGCTCATCGAAATCTTCTCATACCAACGTTCCTTACCCACAAGATGCTTACGCTTGAAAGGGTAGAATCGGCTCAAACTAATGTTCAAGTCTGGCAGTGTTATCTGAATAGAAGAGTCACGCATATTCTGTGCAAGGTTCGTAGTAGCACTCAAAGAGAGTCCAATACTTGAAAAACCTGTGCTCCAGCTTACAGAAGAAGTTCTAGTAGACTGTGTGAGTGTCTGCGGATTATACATACTATTGAGGTTGTTACGCTCATAGCTTGATGTCGCAAAGTTCACACTTGCCGAGAGAGAGCTGTAAGGATTAGCCTTAGGATCTTGGCGATGATTCCATTGAATCTTGAAACTCTCCTGCTCTGCAAAGTCTGGCAATCCCTTGTCACCAGTCTTTGAGTCCTGATAACTAAAGAGGAATGAACCAGAATATCTATAACGCTTGCGGTAGTTGCTGGCTGCAGAAACACCCCAAGAACCTCTGGTATAGATTTCACCTAAGAGTTTCAAGTCCCATTTATCACTAATGGCAAAGTAGTAACCACCATCACGAAGATAGAAACCACGATCACTTTCATCACCATAGCTTGGCATAATAAAACCACTTGAATACTTCTTTGAGAAAGGAAAGAAGCCGTATGGAATTGCCAATGGTAAAGGTACATCAGCCACAACGAGATAAGCTGGACCAAAAACAACATCCTTACCCGGACGAACCTTTGCACGCGAAAGGGCAATATAAAAATCAGGATGGGCTTTATCACATGTGGTATAACGTCCATGCTGCAAATAAACAGAACCCGTAGAATCACGCTTTCCTACTTCTCCACTAAGGAAACCATCCTGCTGTTCGGTATAGATACCTTTAATCAAGCCCTTCTTTGACTTGAAATTAAAAGCCATCGTATCGCTCTTATACTCGTCTTTACCCATTGTAAAGACTGGCTTTCCCTTAATTCCACCCTCTTCAGTAGAGTCTGCCGTACCTGTTGCACGCACAGTACTCTTATTGAGATTCATGTCTACCTTATCACTTGAAAGCTTCATATTCTCATAATCAACTTTCGAGCCACCATACAAGTATGCAGTACCCGACTCCGCATCATAAACGAGAGAGTCCTCTGCAGAATACTTCACAGGTACATCAATTCCATTTGAGCGCGCACGCATCATGCTGTCGGCACGAATAGAATCGTCTATAGCCTTATTATGATGATAGATAGCCAACTGAAGAGAATCCATCTTCGCGGTATCTGGAATATTCTTATCAACCTCCTTACTAACCTTTGGTGTCTGTCCTTTCAGTAGCGTATCAACCACAACGGCGTTAGCCTTAGCCTTCTTGGTTTTCTTACCTTGAGGCACAGGCATGTTGACACTTGCCATTGCAAACACAACAACAAAGGATAATAGGAATATAATGCTCTTATTTCTCATTGCCTAAATAACGTGCAAAAATACTGAAATAATGCCGAACATAAACACCATTACGCTATTTTAACTTTTATAATAATGTACCTGCGCACAAATAACAGAGTACCAACAATTCATTTTGTCCTCGCCCTCCGACTCAGAGAGCATTTCCATTTTAATGCCTCAAAATACCGATAAGGGGTTGAAAAATCATTACACTTCCCCAAATAAAACACCTGCAAACTAAAGGCAAAAATACGTGCAAAAAACATATCCACAACCAGCAGAAAATCAACCTATTACAAAGTCATACAAGAAAAGGTGCTTAATTGGACTTCAAAAGGGCGTTAGTAACACCCCAAAAGGGCATCTTTTCCAAGCCAATTGAGCATCTTTTCGAAGCCAAAAGACCATGTATTGGTTTTGAAAGGTGCGAAAATAGTTTACAACTATCAACAAACAAGGAAACAAGTTATTTGTAGAAGACGGAAAGACTAAGACAAATTTCACTTTAATCCAAACACAAGCCTAACGTTTCTACAAGCTTCTTTACAGGATGATGTGCTTCCAGCAGTTTATCGAAAGACTCACGAGGCGTAAGTATCGGCTTGATTTCATCATGCTTGGCAAGACGAATTGCTATTTCTATCTGTCCATTACGTAATTCCTTTGCCAATGTGGCACGAATACGCGACTTGATAGTTAGCATTTCGTTGAGCTGAATATTGTTATCAGCAAGCACCAAGATTGCTGGATACTCTGTGATAGTAGGCGTAATATTCTTCATACGCTGTGCCAAAGCCTGCATACGCTCTGGCATACGAGAGCACATAGCACGCCAACTCACAACAAGGTCTTGCTGTGAAAACCTTTCGTTTTCATCCTTATTGGTTATTTCAACTTCCTCTTCCTGCTTTTTCTTCTTATCGGTTCTAAGCAGATTATCGAACGACATCGTCAATGAACCAAGATTTACAGAATTCGGAAGACCTGAGGAAACACTCATTTTAGGACGTACACCAGAAGTCTCTGCAATAGACTTTTCTGGTGAAGACACAACCTCAACTGATACTGTCCCACCATCATTAGAGTTGCGAACAGTATCATCATCACGCTTCAGGCTCCCGACCACCTGCGGAGTCGGTTTCGGTTGAGCCTTCAGAATAAGATTCTTGAACAGGGATTTTAATCGCTTAGGGCTGCGCCCCGAGGCTGGGACATCATCATCCTTCTGCGTAATCTGCGCCACTTGAATAAGCGTCAGTTCTACCAACAAACGCTTGTTGGAACTCTGACGATACTCCACATCACAGCGATTCATAATCTGCAATGCTGTATAAAGGAAGCTGACAGGACACTTCTGTGCTTGCAATTGGTAACGATTACGCAACTGTTCGCTCACCTCAAGCAATGGAAGTGTCTGAGCATCCTTTGCCATCAACACGTTACGGACATGAGATGCCAAGCCATTTACAAGGTGTCCACCATCGAATCCCTTATTTATAACCGTATTCAAAAGTACCATCACCTCACTTACCTTATTCTCTAAAGCAAGGTCGACAATATTAAAATAATTCTCAGCATCAAGTACATTCAAGTCCTCTATCACCTTCTGATAAGTGATATTTCCCTGAGAGAAACTTGCAGCCTGATCGAAGATAGAGAGTGCATCACGCATTCCACCATCAGCTTTCTCTGCAATAACACTCAATGCCTCTTCGTCAAACTGTATATTCTCTTTCTCAGCAACACTTTTAAGATGGCTGATGATGTTTGGAACTGTCATACGCTCGAAGTCGTAGATTTGACAGCGGGAAAGAATCGTTGGGAGAATCTTATGCTTCTCAGTCGTAGCAAGAATGAAGATAACGTGTGCGGGTGGTTCCTCCAAAGTCTTAAGAAAAGCATTGAAGGCTGCTGTAGAGAGCATGTGAACCTCATCGATGATAAAGACCTTATAACGTCCTACCTGTGGCGGGATTCGGGTCTGCTCCATCAATGACTTGATGTTCTCAACAGAGTTATTGCTGGCGGCATCTAATTCGAAGATATTATAACTTCGTCCTTCTCCGAACGCTTTACAGCTCTCACACTCGTTACAAGCCTCGCTGTCAGCCGTTGGATGTTCGCAGTTAATAGCCTTCGCAAAGATACGAGCACAAGTAGTTTTACCCACACCTCGTGGACCGCAAAAAAGGTAAGCATGAGCCAGCTTGCCACTCTTCACAGCATTCTTCAGCGTAGTAGTCAACGCCTGCTGTCCAACAACAGAATCAAAGGACATAGGACGGTACTTTCGCGCCGAAACAATATATTCATCCATAACTTTAAAATCTAATTGTATATGCAAAGGTAATAAAAGTTAAGAAAAGAGGAGGAAGGTAGGAAGAATTAAATTGTTAATTTGCTAAAAATATATATGTTTAATACGCCCATATGCAATCTTTTCCTTACTTTTGCAAAAAAGAATGTAAAGAAGTGAGTAAGATTACTGGACATATTTTCAATTTTTTCAGTCGATTTAAATTTCATATCGTCATCATTTTGGGCGTACTCATTGTAGGCGTACTGGATGAGAACAGTTTTATGAAACGTATAGAGTATGCTTATCAGATTGAAGACCTAAAAACTGAAATCCAAAAGTATGATAACCAATACCAGCATGACATGCAACAACTTAAGGAACTTAAAACAGATCCAAAGGCAATTGCACGTGTAGCTCGGGAACGTTACTTTATGAAAGCTGATAATGAAGACATCTTCGTATTGAGCGATGATGAGCAACAAACTGAAAACACAGCCAAAAATGAGACAACTGAATAAACTCGAATCTATTATTTACCTTTTGGGAGGAATAATAATGGTTGCAGGTGCAGGCTTGTACGCTTTTCTGTTGATACAACCGATTGCTTGCTGGCTAATGCTTGCAGGTGCTGTTGCATTTGCACTTATGCAGTCTCGTCAGCGTTACCTTGGAACAACTCTTTCTATTCGTCGCTTACGCAAGATTATGTCTCTGGCAGGTTGGGGATTTATCCTTGCTGGACTCTTTATGGTAGAAGACTCCTATCATTTCTTTCGTCCGCTATTTGCAGGCTCATTAGATGGTTATAGCAGTTATGTAAGTATCTTCCATCACAATTGGGTTATACTCTTACTCATTTCTGCTATCATCGAGATGTATACAACTCATCGTATCAGCTACGAACTAAAAAAGGAAAGCGAAAGTCCAAGTACCTAAAAAAGCTAAAAGCTTAGAGATAGTTTTAATTTGAATAAAAAAGTTTCTCGACTTCAATTATAGAATGTAATTTTGTCAGAGAAGAAACAGAACCAGTTTAATGAACTATGAATAGAATTCTTTACGCACTTCTGACGCTCATAGCGTTTACGTCATGTGCCAACTCCTTCAATATACAGGGAACATCTAACGTATCAAGTTTGGATGGAAGAAAATTGTATTTGAAAACAGACCAAGCTGACTCACTGATTGACTTAGACTCATGTGATGTTGTTCATGGTCAGTTTGCCTTTCATGGAACTGTTGACTCTACTAAGATCGCACAGATTTTCATGGATGATATCAACCTACAGTTCCCTGTTGTTATTGAGAAGGGAGATATTACCGTTAAATTGGACAACACTCAGCAGCGTGTTAGTGGCACACCGCTGAATGACAAACTAAATGATTTCTGGACAAAGTTTATACAGCTCCGCAATCAATATGCAGAAATAGATCACGAGGAAAGTGCTGCCATTATGAATGGTCATGATGAGGAGACGGTGAATGCTCAGCTTATTAAGAAGGCATTGAACGTATATGACAAGGGTGACAAACTATTTACGAAGTTCATTACAGAGAACTTCAACAACATTCTTGGTCCATGGTGTTTCCTTACACGTATCAGCTACGAGACAACACCTAATGCTTACCCTGTATGGATGAATGATTATATGTATACCAATGCTGTTAATCAGTTACCATCTTGGATTGAGTACATTATGAGTAAGGCAACAGATAGCTTTAAGAAAAACCCTCAGATAAAAGCATTCTATACAGACTTCTTACAAGCACAAAAAGAAATGAATGGAATGGTTGACCCAGCAGGATTAACTGATGCAGCAGGAACAACTCCTAACGCAGCAGTAGCGCCTCCAACTCCTGCAGAGATGGCAGGCGACTCTATTCCAGAGTAAATCTTACATACCCTTTTGTTCAGTAGTCTTTGTGTAAAAAACTTTCCAACTACTTCTGAGACATTTATATACGAGCTTAAGTCTTATCTCAGAATAGAAAACAAACAACCCCTAACAGCAAGAAAATATGAGGAAACTCATTCAAGGCGGAACAATCGTCAACGAAGGGCGAAGCTTCATTGGTTCGCTCATCATAGAGGACGATTGTATCATAGAGATTATAGAAAATAACGAAACACCCCGTGGTATATTTGACGAAATTGTCAATGCCACGGGGTGCTTTGTCTTACCGGGTGTTATTGATGACCATGTTCACTTTCGTGAGCCGGGACTAACGGAAAAGGCTGATATTGAAAGTGAGAGTCGTGCTGCTGCATACGGTGGCGTTACCTCTTACTTTGAAATGCCAAACACCAACCCGCAGACAACAACTCTGGAGGCTTTACAAGAGAAGTGGGAACGTGCAAAACAATCAAGTTATGTGAACTATAGCTTCTTCATTGGTGCTACAAATACTAATTATAAGTTGCTCCCTCAGTTGGATGTCCACACTATTCCCGGAATAAAACTCTTTATGGGAGCCTCAACTGGTAATATGCTTGTTGATAGACGTGAAGCCTTGGAACAGACCTTCCGTACTGCTGCAGAGCTAAACCTCCCAGTAATGACACACTGTGAGGATTCGGGTATCATCAATGAAAACATGAAAGCTGCCAAGGAACGCTTTGGCGAGGACCCTGACATTACACACCATTGGGAAATACGTAGCGACGAAGCTTGCTGGGCTTCCTCGCTATTAGCTGTGGAATTAGCAAGAAAATATAAGACTCAACTCCACATTGCACATATTTCTACAGCAAGAGAACTATCATTGGGTGCTCAGCCAGAAGATGAAGGAAGGATTACTTTAGAGGCTGTCATTGCACACATTGCTTTCTCTAACGAAGACTATCTTACGAAGAAAGCACTTATAAAGTGTAACCCTTCTGTGAAAACGACTACTGACCGAACAGCTATTCGACAGGCGCTCACAGATGGACGTATCAGAGTGATTGGTACCGACCATGCCCCACACCTATTGGCACAGAAGCAAGGTGGTTGCTCTAAGGCAGCATCAGGTATGCCAATGATTCAGTTCTCACTTGTCACAATGCTTGAATTGGTTGACGAAGGAGTACTAACAATCGAGCAAATGGTAGAGCTGATGTCACACGCACCAGCACGTCTCTTCCGCATAGACCAACGAGGCTTCTTACGTAAAGGATATAAAGCTGACATCACAATCGTCTCACCAAACCAACCTTGGACAGTAGACGAAGATTGTATTCAAAGTAAATGTAAATGGAGTCCAATGATGGGACACACCTATCTATGGCGTGTCTTACATACCTTCTGTAATGGACATCATCTACTAAACAATGGAGAGTTTGACAACACTATACGTGGTGAAAGGATTACTTTCCGAAATGAAAAATGATTCATAATGGACAAAAATAAAGTAGATAACAAAAGTAAGATTATAACATACAATCTCAGCGATGTCTCTCCTTACATCAACTGGGCATACTTCTTTTATGCGTGGTCAATGAATGGAAAGGCTAAAGATGCACAACAAGAACTGCGTAATGAAGCAGAGAACTTGTTGGCTGATATGGAAGGAAAATACCACACACGTGCTGTCTTTGCGCTATGTGAAGCCAATAGTGAAGGCGATGATATAATCATCAATGGAACACGTGTCCCTATGTTACGCCAGCAAAAAGTTATTTCAGGCAAACCAAACCTATGCCTTGCTGATTTCATACGCCCTGCATCTTCGGGCATCAAGGATACGATTGGACTCTTTGCGACCTCTGTTGATGAAGAATTTACCAGCAACAATGAACAAGATCCCTACCAGCGTATGCTTTCTCAGACATTAGCTGATCGATTAGCAGAAGCTACAGCAGAGAAGATACACGAGGATGTTCGTAAAAAGTATTGGGGCTATGCACCTGACGAGCAGCTTACTCTAATGGAGATTTTTACAGAGAAATACCAAGGCATACGACCAGCTGTAGGCTATCCTTCCATCCCTGACACAAGTATGAACTTTCTTCTATATGAGCTGTTAGACATGAAGGGCATTGGTATCAAGCTTACAGAAAATGGAATGATGGTACCACATGCCAGTGTATCAGGTTTTATGTTTGCACATCCTCAAAGTCGATATTTCGATTTAGGCAAGATTGATGACGACCAATTAGTAGATTATGCACGCCGTCGTAATCAGCCTGTTGAGACTTTAAGGAAGTATCTTGCCTCTACTCTATTGAAGAAATGATAGCGAGAATCGTTATATATCTTATATTAATAATAGTGCTGTCTGACCTATACATTGACTTACACTATTTCCGCAAGCGTTACCACACTACTTGGTGGCAACGCCTTTTGTGGTGGTTACCTTGCATAGGTATGGTTATCTATACCTGTGCAATGGCATCCATTCGTAACTTTGCACCTGATAACCTTACTTGGCTGAACACCTATCTGTTCCTCCTCGGATTATTTGTTGGTCCTAAGGCTATTTTCGCCTTTACATCCCTCTTAGGCTCAATAGTCCGTAAATACATCATTCGTACAAATAGAAACTGGGGACATTACATAGGTATATTCCTTGGCTTCTTTGCTGTCGGCACATTTATCTATGGGCTTACCTACGGAGTTTCAAACATACAAGTAAAGCATGTAGACCTATATTTCAAGGATTTACCCAAGTCTTTTGACGGTTATCGTATTGTACACGTATCTGATTTACACCTCGGAACTTTCAATGGATGGCGCAGTAAGATTCTCAAAGCAGAGATGGATAGCATTGAAAAGCAAAAAGCTAACCTTATTTGTTTTACTGGTGATTTGCAGAATATACGCCCAGAAGAGATTGAACAGATGGCTTCGCTAATCCGCCAACCTATGAAAGGAACGATTTCCATCTTAGGGAACCATGATTATACGGAATATATCAAGGGTGATGCCAAAGAGAAGGCTGCACAAGAAGCACGATTGGTAAATGCAGAAAAAGATGTCTTAGGCTGGACTCTTTTACGGAATCAAAACACTTGTATTACAACACCTGCAAAGGAGTCAATTTATATCTGTGGCACAGAGAACGATGGCAAACCGCCTTTCCCAAACTATTCTGACTATAAGAAAGCGGTCCAAGGGATAGGTCCTAACGCATTTATAATTATGCTACAACACGACCCATCAGCATGGAAACGTTCTATACTCCCAAAGACAACAGCACAGCTGACACTCAGTGGGCATACACACGGAGGACAGATGCAACTATTCGGATGGCGTCCAACCAGTATCCGACAACCAGAAGACTATGGGCTCTATGAAGAGAACGAACGTTACCTCAATATAACAGCAGGATTAGGAGGGCTCGTTCCTTTCCGTCTCAATATGCCTAACGAGATAGCTGTGATAACATTACATGTTAAGAAATAAAATAAAAAAGAATATATCTATGAGTAATATTGCATCACAACAACAAAGGCAAAATTCAATAGCCATAATGGTTATTACGTTTTTGTATAGAATCTACATACTTTTAATTGCCTTCCCACTTTTTCTCATTGCATCTATTCTTACTGCATTAACAACAACTATAGGTTGTCAACTCGGTAATGGGCACTTCTGGGGATACTACCCTGGGAAATGGTGGTCATGGTTTACCATTCGAATACTCTTTCTTCCCGTAAAGATTGAAGGACGTGAACATCTTGACCCCAAGCAGAGCTATGTCTTTGTTAGCAATCATCAAGGATCTTTTGACATCTTCCTCATCTACGGCTTTCTTGGAAGAAATTTCAAATGGATGATGAAAAAAGCAATCCGTAAGATTCCATTGGTAGGATTGGCATGCGAGAAAGCACATCATATCTATGTGGATAAAAGTGGCGCAAGTAAGATCAAAAAGACTTACGACACAGCACGTGAGACACTTCGTGGAGGTATGTCGGTTGTCGTCTTTCCCGAAGGTGCGCGTAGCTTTACAGGGCACATGGGTAAGTTCCGTCGTGGAGCTTTCATGCTGGCAGACGAACTTCAATTGCCAGTTTGTCCACTGACCATCAATGGTTCTTTCGATGTCATGCCACGCACTAAGGATTGGCATTTCCCTCAATGGCACCGACTCCGTCTCACCATTCACCAACCTATCTTCCCTAACGGGAAAGGTACAGAGTATGAGAAGAAAACCATGAATGAAGCATACACTTCTGTCATGGATGGTCTTACTCCCGAATACCAAGGCTACATAGAGAACCCAGACCAATAAAAACAGACAAAAACTTGTTAGTATCATATTTTTATACTACATTTGTCCTATCAGTATAAAAGAATCATTATGAGTAAACAAACGATTGATACATATAAACTGACGGGCGCTGAAGAGCCTTCTGACGAGGTCCTTTCACAACTTATGCGTGAGGCTGCTGCAATAGCTAAGAAAAGAGACGAGAAAGCTCACCAACAACTATTCTCTCAACTTCGTAAAGAAGCTGCCAAAAGATTAAAGGAATGGAATAATAAAAATATTTCCAACCCAATGACTTCTCTATGATAAATGAAAATCATCGCCCAGTTCTTATAGTTATTGCTGGACCTAATGGGTCTGGTAAGACGACTATTACCTCTCGAATTCTACATCATGAATGGATGGAGAATGCTATATACATTAATCCAGATATTATAGCACAAGAGAAATTTGGCGATTGGAATTCTCATGAGGCTATTATGAAGGCTGTTGATTATTCTGAACGCTTAAGAGAAGAGTGTTTAGAGAAGAAACAAAGCATTATATTTGAAACCGTTTTATCAGTTGAATCTAAGATAGATTACATAAAACGAGCAAAAGATGCAGGTTTTTTTATACGCTTATTCTTTGTTTCAACTGCTTCTCCTACAATTAATGCTTCAAGAATAGCTAAACGAGTTTTGGAAGGTGGACACGATGTTCCCATTACCAAAATTATATCACGATACAATCGTTCAATTATAAATTGTGCTATTGCATCAAAAATTGCTGACAGAACATACGTTTACGACAATTCTATCAATAATGAGGATGCTAAATTACTTTTCCGTATGTCTGAAGGAGAGGTAATAAAGCAATACACTTGCGAGATACCCGAATGGGCAGAAACAATTTACTATCAAGGAAACATTTAAATGTTGAAACAACCTGATATTTTTGTTACTTTCAGGTAAATATACTACTTTTGCAAAAAACAAAAATCTATGACAAGCGATAGCATTGTAATCATACCGACATACAACGAAAAGGAGAATATAGAGAAGATTATCCGAGCGGTATTCCAATTGGAGAAGTTTTTTCATATTCTGGTAATTGACGATGGCAGTCCTGACGGGACAGCTCAAATCGTACATAATCTGATAAAGACAGAGTTTACAGACCGTCTCTTTATCATTGAGCGTTCAGGTAAGTTAGGATTAGGTACAGCCTATATAACTGGCTTCAAGTGGGCATTGGAACATGGCTACGACTACATCTTCGAGATGGATGCAGACTTTAGTCATGACCCTAATGATCTTCCTCGTCTCTATGCAGCTACCCACGATGAAGGCTACGATGTTGCCGTTGGTTCACGCTATGTTAGTGGCGTAAACGTTGTCAACTGGCCAATCGGACGTGTACTGATGAGTTACTTTGCCAGCAAATATGTTCGTGCCGTAACAGGTTTCCATGTTCATGACACTACTGCAGGCTTTGTATGTTATCGTCGTCGTGTCCTTGAGACAATCCCATTAGACTTGGTTCGCTTCAAAGGCTATGCCTTCCAGATTGAAATGAAGTACACCTCCTTCAAGATTGGTTTCAAAATCAAGGAAGTACCAGTTATCTTCGTCAATCGCCGTGAGGGAACCAGTAAGATGAGTGGTGGTATCTTCTCCGAAGCCTTCTTCGGTGTCATCCGACTCCGAATAGACGGATGGTTCAGAAAATATCCAAAGATGCCAAAATAAAAACTTCTACAAGAAAAAGACAAACTATTTAGAAAATACACCAACAGCCATAACTCCTTAGGAATATGGTTGTTTACGTTAGAAAGTATTACTACGCTTCTATATAACTACCAATTGACTCAAACCAACTAAGAACACATACTATTCAAAGAGCCTCATCCCTTCTTGTTCAGAGTATCACCTAAACTATCAAACGACTCTGAATATATACGATGAAAACCAAAGGTAAAGGCTCAACGAATTATTAATTGATATAAAGTCCACTTAGTAATAACCCTACTGACGATGTAGCTGTTGAGTATTATGAAGATAAAGTCATTCATATAAAGATTTGACATCAAACAACACGAGACTAAGTCCTTTTACACAACGTTTCATCCCAGTATCAAAACTTACGAATCATGAACACCACAAAAAAGAAAATTGGCTTAGCCTTATCCGGTGGAGGCTACAGAGCCGCAGCGTACCACATTGGTACTCTACGTGCATTACACCGTCTTGGTATTTTAAACAAAGTAGATGTTATCTCTTCTGTTTCTGGCGGTTCTATAACAGCAGCCTACTATGCACTAAACAAAGACAACTATGAAGACTTTGAAAAAAGCTTTACTCAAAGTCTCGCAAAGGGAGTGTTGTGGTTATCCATCACGTATCTTATCATTGTAAGCGTTTTATTGTTAGCTACATCCATACTACTAAGCCATATCACAGCACGCCTTATGAGCATTCTGTTCCCTCATCAACCTATCTTCTCTGGTATATGTGCAGCCTTAGTAGGAGTACTTAGTTTCTTCCTACTACTTATCTATTGTCTCAAACACTCCTTTGTAACAATTCCTACAAGTAAGTTCGTCTCACGTTTATACAACAAAGTTTTCTTTAAGGGAAAGACACTTAGCGACCTACCTGACACACCTTCATTATGTATCAACTCCACAAATATCGCCACACAAAGACCGTTCTTCTTCTCTAAAAAAGACATGGGAGAATATGCTTATCGAATAAATGGAAGATCTATTTTCAACACACAGGATTTTCCAATAGCAAGTGCTGTTATGGCTTCGTCCTGTGTCCCTTATGGTTTTACTCCTATTACAATTGACAAGAAACATCTAACAGAAGACTATAGTCAATGTTCTAATAAGCCCGAAGCGCCAAAATTAATTGATGGTGGTGTTTATGATAATCAAGGAGGGCATAAGCTAAGCCAAGATAAAAGTAGGTTTCATACAGACTTCATCATTGTCAGTGATGCCGGTAATAGTGCTATCTCAGCAGATAAAACAAAAAATATCTTTAGCTTGGCGATGAGTACTATCAGTTTGATGATGGATAGAGTAAAGAAAATGCAGAGAACTGAAAATCTATATCAAACCTATGTCGGTAAGGAACATTTTGCGTATGTTCCTTTAGAGTGGGACTGTTCAGAAAGACTTATTCATGGATTCGTGAACAACCTGAAAGATGATAACGTTCATCCTGATGTATGGCAAGCACACGCAATTACAGAAGAAGACATTGCACAATTAAAAGGATTAGAAAGTAAATCCGCATATACAGCTATTATTGAAAAGATTAAGAAATCTATCAATTGGACAGCATTAGAGCAGAAGATACCACAGAAAGAAAGTGAAGAAATAGCACGAAGCGTGGGAACAAGTTTGACAGCTCTTCCCCCTCAAGAAATTGAAAGTTTAACTGCACACTCTGCTTGGCTAACAGAACTTCAAGTTCGCCTTTATATGCCAATGCTCATAACAGCAGAGAACTAAACAGACATAAGTCCCTTGCAAGCAAATAGACTTGCAAGGGACTTATTGTATAAACAAAGAAACGTTATTCTCCGATGTAAACCTTTCTTTTACATGAAAAGAATTTGCTACAACAGAGAACAACGTTTCTTTGTTACTATGTCTTGACACAGCTTACTGTGTCTTAATGCCAAACTTATGCTTCCTTATCGTACTCGAGATGGAAGTGAATGATAGTTTCAATACCCTTCATCCAAAGGTCAACAGGCATATTCTCGTTCGGAGAGTGAATAGCATTTGACTCCAAGCCGAAGCCCATGAGAACAGTCTTCACACCGAGCAACTTCTCGAAAGTAGAGATAATTGGAATACTACCACCGATACGTACTGGCAGTGGACGTTTACCGAATACAGCTTCGAAGCCACGCTCAGCAGCTTTATAGGCTGGGAAGTCGATAGGACAGACATAGCCATGACCACCATGATGCTTCTCTACCTTCACTGTGACATAATCAGGAGCAACGCTGTTGAAATAGTCCACTACCAACTGGCTAATCTTTGTATGATCCTGATGTGGCACAAGGCGTGAAGAAAGCTTTGCGTATGCCTTTGATGGAATAACAGTCTTCGCACCATCACCCGTGTAACCACCCCAGATACCACATACGTCGAATGTTGGACGATAGCCAGTGCGCTCAATAGTACTGTAACCTTCCTCACCAAAGAGTGCCTTCACACCGAGAGACTTCTTATATTCCTCTTCATTGAAAGGAATAGATGCTACGAGTTTACGCTCCTCATCTGAAGCCTCCTCAACATCATCATAGAAGCCAGGAATGAGAATCTTACCATCAGGACCAGTTACGTCAGCTATCAACTTACAAAGTACATTGATAGGGTTAGCCACTGCACCACCAAAAGTTCCTGAGTGAAGGTCACGGTTAGGACCAGTCACCTCTATCTGCCAGTAAGACAAACCACGCAAACCGGTTGTGATAGAAGGGGTATCAGGACCAATAAGACCTGTGTCAGAAACGAGGATAACATCGCAAGCCAAGAGTTCCTTGTGTTCCTCTATGAATGGACCGAGGCTACCAGAACCAATCTCTTCCTCACCTTCAAAGATGAACTTCATATTATGCTTCAACAAGTCATTCTTGTTAAGATACTCGAATGCCTTTGCCTGCATAAATGATTGTCCCTTATCATCATCTGCACCACGAGCCCAGATATGACCATCCTTGATAACTGGCTCAAAAGGTTCAGTCTTCCAAAGTTCAAATGGCTCTGCTGGCATCACGTCATAGTGACCATAAACCAATACTGTCTTTGCATTAGGGTCAACAATTCTCTCAGCGTAAACCATAGGATTACCCTTTGATGGCATCACCTCAGCTTTGTCAACACCTGCCTCAAGCAGCAACTCCTTCCAACGCTCAGCACAGCGTACCATGTCCTCCTTATGAGCTGGTTGTGCACTTACGCTTGGTATGCGTATCAGACTGAATAACTCCTCGAGCATTCTGTCTTTATTCTCTTCTACATATTTCTTAATCATAATTCTTTATTTATTGATTTTCTAATGTACGCAAATTTAAGCATCATTTATCAATTTCGCAAGTTTTTTGTTTAATTTTATACTTGCTCACATATATGATAATAGAAATAATTTGTATATTTGTAAAAACTAACACATTACCCCATGAATAAAATTATCTTAACTATTATCCTTTCATCTTTACTATTCGCATGTAGCTCTGTTAAACTTACAGAAGAACAACGTATGCTGAATGAAATAAGGCGAGATGTCCCTTTTCAATTAGACTCTCTTAAACCCACCAATAGTAACAGCTGGAGCTTCGCCAACAATGGTATTATTACAGCAGAGCCTGACTATGAAATAAGGGATGACGGTGCATTATTTGTTTATCGTACTTTCTTTAATGAACCGAAACAAGCACAGCAGCCCAATATAGTATGGCGTAACCTCTTCGTAAAAAGAGGAAACATCGGATAATATGTGTAGATAGGGTGTTGAAAGATGATAAAACGAAAGGTATAATTTATGTTCTTCAGAGTAGGAATAAGTCCTATGCCTCTTGTGGACATTATAATTGGGATATCACCCGATTGGAACATTTAGAGTTAGTTGGCTCTATTTTAGAAGATATGAAGAACTCAACTCTAAAACGATTCAACCTTTCTAACAGCACTCCTAAATTAATGTCTTCAGATATCAAGAAGCCTTCCTCACAGAATGATTATTGGCGTCTTATCTTCCATGCCGACTCTCTTTATGAGCAAGGGCGTTATGATGATGCCATCCGTGTATATACTGAAGCATTCGCAGATGATCGTTACATCTTTCCTTCCAAGTTATCAAGTGTTGCTTATAAATTACGTATGGTTGATAAAGAAGAGGCTGCTTATAAGTTTGATAAGCACCGTATAAGAATGGAAAAAGATTACTATCAGATGCCAGACTCTGCTACTGTGCCTTCTTATGAAGATGAGTTTGATAAGCGAGCAGATATCTATAACTATGATTTATCACTGAAGAACCATTTAGAAGAGATGCTTGAACGTGACCAAGCTTATAGGACACAATGGATATTGAGCCGACAGTTGCACCATGAGGAGACACAATATGATATAGCGTTAAGGCTTCGTGCTGATAGTATTGACTCTCTCAACCAAGTCGAGATAAGGCAAATATTGAAAGAACACGGCTTCCCTAAAAAGACAGAAGTAGGCACTTCTGCTTGTGAGGCAGCATGGATAATCATTCAGCATGCACCCTTGGACGTACAGAAAGAATATCTACCTATGTTGGAGAGAGCTGCGACAGAAGGGAACATTCAAGCTGCTTTAGTTGCTGCTCTACATGACAGGATTGATGTAAGAGAGGGGCGACCTCAGAAATACGGAACACAGAGAAATCGCAATGGGATCTGCCCTTTACTTAATAAGAAAATGGTCAATCAATGGCGGAAGGAGGTTGGTCTTCCACCATTGGATGAATATTCAAAGTGAACTTAGGGTATCCATTTCATAAAGACATTTTGTTCCCTTGTTCTATTGCTCTTAAAACTTTCACACCTTCTCCCACCGTTTTAACGTCACTAACCACCATAGAACGCTTGCCATTTCGCTCTTTCAGATTACAACGGCGGGGATGAGAACCGATATAGTTGAGAACCTTATCAAAGGCAGCACTCTGATAGTAAACGCTATTTGGATTAGAAACGAACTGCATTTGCATACGTCCCTGCTTGAGAATAATCTTCTCACAACCCAATCGCTTACCCACACGACGAAGTGCAACGACCTGCATCAGTTCCTCACCTTGACGAGGAACAGGACCGAAACGGTCTTGCAGACGCTGACGATAGGCATCGAGGTCCTCGTCTTTTTCAATATTATCCAGTTCACGATAAAGCAGCATACGCTCAGAACTGCCTGGTACGTAATTATCAGGGAAGTACATTTCAAGGTCGCTCTCTACGGCACAATCATCAATGAAATCATCACCAGTAATCTGCTTTCCTTCTTCCATCTCCTCTTCATAAAGATCTTGGAACTCATCATTCTTCAGCTCCATTACCGCCTGATTGAGGATTTTCTGATAGGTTTCATATCCCAAATCTTCCATGAAACCACTCTGCTCAGAGCCTAAGAGGTTACCCGCACCACGGATATCGAGGTCTTGCATAGCAAGATTAAAGCCACTACCAAGATCAGAGAAAGTCTCTAAAGCCTCCAAACGACGACGTGCCTCTGGGTTCAATGCAGCTAAAGGTGGCGCAAGCAGATAACAGAAAGCCTTCTTATTAGAACGACCGACACGCCCACGCATCTGATGCAGGTCGGAGAGTCCGAAACGATGAGCATCATTGATGATGATAGTATTAGCATTGGAAATATCAATACCATTCTCAACAATCGTTGTTGAAAGCAGTACATCATAGTCATAGTTCATAAAGCCCATAACTATCTCCTCCAATTCCTCAGGTTTCATCTGTCCATGTCCGATAGCAATACGACAGTCAGGCACGTACTTCTTGATAAGGTTTGCTATCTCAGGAAGGTTACTAATGCGATCGTTAACGAAATAAACCTGTCCATTACGGCTCATCTCAAAGTTGATTGCATCTGCTATCACTTCATGTGAAAAAGAAGCTATCTCGGTCTGAATAGGATAACGATTAGGTGGCGGTGTACGCATAATACTCATGTCACGTGCACCCATCAGCGAGAACTGGAGCGTACGTGGGATAGGCGTTGCCGACATTGTCAGCGTGTCAACATTCGTTTTCAACTGGCGAAGTTTCTCCTTTGTAGACACACCAAACTTCTGTTCTTCATCAATGATGAGCAGTCCGAGGTCGTTCCACTTCACCGACTTGCCTATCAACTTATGCGTACCAACAAGGATATTTATCTTTCCATCTGCCAAATCCTCCAACACCTGTTTGGCTTGTTTAGCACTGCGAGCACGTGAGAGGTAGTCAACACGCACAGGCATATCCTTCAATCGCTTCTTAAAAGTCTGGTAATGCTGGAAAGCTAATACAGTTGTTGGCACAAGCACTGCAACCTGCTTATTATCCACAGCAGCCTTGAAAGCAGCACGAATAGCTACTTCCGTCTTACCAAAGCCCACGTCACCACAAACCAGACGATCCATCGGACGTGTGCTTTCCATATCATGTTTGAGTTCTTGTGTAGCCTTCAACTGGTCGGGTGTATCTTCATAAAGGAATGAAGCCTCCAATTCGTGCTGCATAAACGTATCAGGAGAAAAGGCAAATCCCTTTTCACGACGACGTTTAGCATAGAGCTTAATGAGGTCACGAGCAATATCCTTAATACGCTTCTTTGCCCTTTCTTTCAGACGATCCCAAGCACCTGAACCAAGAACTGACAGTCGTGGAGCCTCGCCACTATCACCACGACGATACTTACTGATTTTGTAAAGTGAATGGATAGATACGTCCACAATATCATTATGCTGATAAACAAGACGTATCATCTCCTGATAAGAGTCGCCAGCAGGAACACGAACCAGACCGGCAAACTTGCCAATTCCGAAGTCAACATGCACAAGGAAGTCGCCGGGTTCCATCTCTTGCAGCTCCTTCATCGTCAAAGCCATCTTACCTTGACGAGCCTTGTCAGACTTAAGGTTGTACTTATGGAAACGGTCAAAAATCTGATGATCGGTAAAGAAACATACTTTCAGCGTACTATCAACAAAACCTTCATGGAGTGTTCGGTTGACTGGTGTGAAAGGAAGAGCTCCCACAGTTGCATCCCCACCCTCTCCAGACAGATCGGCTACGGACAGATTCTCTGAGTCAGGTGACACACTTGTCTCTGACAATGAGTCGAAGATATCTCTAAGACGTACGGTCTGTTTCTCACTATCGGCAAAGATATAGAGTTTATAACCTTGAAGAAGATAGTCACGAAGGGTCTTAGAAAGCAAGTCGAAGTTCTTATGAAAGAGCGGTTGCGGTGATGTGCTAAAAGTAATCGTAGCCCGTGAACCATCTTTCTTCTTTGCTAAATCGGAACTGGAATGATTAATACCGAACTCTATACGACGGAAGTCAAGCGCATCATTCATCCAACGTGAGGCTGGAACAAGCTGTCCCTCCTTACGGAAAGCCTGCTCTAATTCGCGTTGTTCCATCTCAGTCTTACCTTCGAGTTTCTCTGTCAACGCCTGATTAGTAAATCCTTCTTGATAGATATTATCTATCGCATCACGAACATAAAGGAAGTCCTTAAAAGCTAATATCGCATCATCTGGCAGGAACTGCAGGAATGGAACCTTCTCTTCCGAGGATGTAGCTAACTCTGGTACAATCTCAACACGTTTCAGTTTCTCATTAGATAGCTGTGTTTCAACTTCAAAAGTACGGATTGTTTCAATATCATCACCAAAGAAGTCGATACGAAAAGGAAGTTCGTTTGAGAAAGAATAGACATCTATGATACTACCACGCACAGCAAACTGTCCCGGTTCATAAACGTAATCAGTCTCTGTGAATCCAAAAGAACGCAGTGTCTTTTCAACCTCTACAATATCAATATGCTGATCAACTGTCAATGTCAAACGACGTTCATCCAACTGTTTCTTTGACACAACGAGTTCTGACAGAGCCGAAGGTTCAGTAACAATATAGAGTGGAAGAGCGTTATTAGTCTCCGAAGCAAGTGCAGAAAGACGTGTCAGGACCTCTGTGCGCAGGATTTCATTACCCGCATCACGCTGTCCATATTTCACGGCACGACGATAAGACGACGGATAAAACAGCACTTCCGCCACCTTCCCTTCTCCATCAACGGGCATAGCTATGGTCTTGAGGTCATTATAGAAATAGCCTGCTTCATCGTTATCATTCAACACGAAAACAGTCGTAGTCTTCCATCGTTCAGCTATTGATGCAAAGAACATCGGAGCAGCTGAAGCCACGAGTCCCTGCAGGAAAACAGTTCTTATCGACTTATCTTCCTGTATCTTTTGTATTGCTCCTGCCTGTGGCAGCATAGCGTATAGTTTCTGTATGTCTTGTATCTTCATCGCAAATGCGTTGTGCTTGCAAAGTTACAACAAAATTCAGACAGAGGGCAATTATCTATGAAATTAAGCAGAAAAGTACTTAAAGATTTGGTAGTTTCGTGAACTCTCCTTATATTTGCAGTCTGATTCAGTGGAAACAGCAGAGGATAAACGGGAAAATAAGGATGGATAACACCGCCTTTAACCTCTAAAATCCTCATTGTACTATGGGCTTGTTTGGATTTGACGGCAAGACGAGATGGTACGTAAGCACGCGGAGCATCGTTGACTGGCTCCTAAATCTCAGTTATCGAAAAATTAATTGGCGAAAACAATTACGCTCTCGCTGCCTAACCGAAGTACAGTAGGTTACTGGCTTTATCCGACTATTAGATAGTTGGACGAGACATCGCTCCGAGGATGTTGTTCCGAATCCAGAGAGTAAGCGATGCAGGTTCAATCGGAAATAGTCAGTGTATGCCTCGCTGCACTGATGAAAATTTAGAGGATAAGATGTCGGTTGGTGGTCCAGGTCTTGCCGACATACGAAAATCGAAGGCTGGAATAAACGTGTAGAAAGCGTATGGTTTCCTTGTGCGGACGTGGGTTCGACTCCCACCAGGTCCACTCTTATACTCTCAACAGGGGATATGAAAAGATTCGAAAAGAGGCAGCATTAAAGCATTTTTGATACTGCCTCTTTATTGTATCTCTGCCAAGCTAATACACATAAAAGAACCACATCCCTCTTCTAAACCGAGAAATTCCGAAGAAGCAATTTCCACAAAGACATGCTTTCGCTCGAATCTATGCATTAATAAGTATAGGTGTTTACTGCTACAAACCCTAAGAAAAGTGCTGTTAGCTATGACCACAAGAAAGCTCTATCTGTCTTTCAATTGACTTCATGATTACATTTTTCTCGTCTTTTAAGTCATATTTTACTCGACAAAAGAACAATCTATTAAAGTTTAATCCCAATCTTACAAGTAGTTATAACCGTATCACCAAATAGTCTCTTACTTACAACTGACAATAAAAAAAGAAATAACACCTTATCGAAATATTAAAGAAGTTTAAAATACACTTTATGGTCGCTTTATTGTAAAACTAAAATCCTATTTTTGCAAACTAATTTGAGTCCAATATATAAACGATATATTTTGGAGGGCACTCAAGGAAAGATGCTCGAGTGGTTGAAGAGGCACGCCTGGAAAGCGTGTATACCCCTAAAGGGTATCGGGGGTTCGAATCCCCCTCTTTCCGCGAGGGAGGTGTAGAACAATGGGTTACGTGGTTTGCACCTTTTTTTATCTCCTTAAACAGAAGGAAAGCACACGAACAATCACAAACTTTCTCTCCAACGTACAACACGTATTTTTTCTTTCTGTTACTTGTTATACGATTTATTTTCATAACTTTGCAGAAAGTAAGGCAAAGAAATAGCTTTGCATTCAAACAATAACATTCAAATTCAAGAAAATAGATGTTAGAACTCGACACAACCAATATGTGTTCCCATCTACAAAAGAAGCTATTCAATGAAGATGGCGTTTATCACCCAATATGGCAAGCGATACAGTCTGATGGAGAGATAACAGCTGTTATTCGATCACGACAGCTACACATCTACCGAAATGGTAAAAAAATATTGATACTCCCAGGTAAGGCTGCACCAAAGATTATTCGCGATGACAGTCTCAACAAATTATTACCTAAGAACTTACTGAAATGAAAAGAGCAATCGTTATAGGTGCCAGCAGTGGTATCGGTCACGAAGTGGCACGACTACTCATCAGAGAGGGTTGGACTGTGGGTGTAGCAGCTCGTCGTACAGACAAACTGACAGACCTGCAAAATACCGCTCCAGAGCATGTCTTTACCGCACAGATTGATGTAACTGACGAAGCTGCAGAAGCAACTCTCCTGCAACTTATTGAGCGTATGGGTGGACTCGAACTCTACTTTCATGCAGCAGGGATCGGATGGAAAAACCCTAATCTTGATGCTGAAATAGAACTTAAAACGATGGAAACCAACGCACTCGGATTTACAAGGATGGTAGGGTGTGTCTTTCGTTATTTTGCAGCCAATGGGGGTGGACACATCGTTTGTATTACATCCATCGCAGGAACAAAAGGGCTCGGTCCTGCTCCTGCTTACAGTGCAACGAAAGCAATGCAAAACACCTATCTACAAGCATTAGAGCAACTTGCTAACAGCAAACATCTTAACATCCACTTCA
Source organism: Prevotella melaninogenica (assembly GCF_018128065.1). Lineage (NCBI taxonomy): Bacteria > Pseudomonadati > Bacteroidota > Bacteroidia > Bacteroidales > Prevotellaceae > Prevotella > Prevotella melaninogenica. The sequence continues at coordinate 1,480,382 of NZ_CP072360.1, forward strand.
CAGATATTCGTCCAGGATTTGTTGACACTCCCCTACTCGCTGGTACGTCAAACCTTCCCATGTTAATGACTACTGAGAAGGTGGCTCGCAGCATCATAAAAGCGATTAATAAGCGTCGTCATATCTGCATCATCGATTGTCGTTGGCGTATACTCACCTACTTGTGGCGACATATTCCGAATTGGGCATGGAGACGAATGAAGTTGAGCTAACAATTCTATAATGAATGTTCACACTCGCAAATGCAAATAAAAGTTAAACAATATACACAAGATTAAACTTTTGTTTCAGTCATTCATCTAAGCAAATAAGTTTAAAAAAATATCTATTGCAGAAGAGAAGGAGAAGAATAGATAAAAAGATATGTATTAACAAAGAAATAAGAAAACAATAATTATTATAGAATATGAGAAAATTCTTTCTAAAGATTCACAAATGGTTTGCCTTACCATTAGGCGTAGTGATGGCAATTCTATGTTTTAGCGGTCTGGCAATATTACTAATAAAAGATCTCGCACCACTGTTTGACATGAATGCCAAAGAGTTACCCATCTATACAACAATCGTACGACTGCACCGCTGGCTCTTTATGAAACCAGAGAATGCACATGATGGTGGACTATCATTGGGAAGAATCCTCACAGCAGTGTCGTCAATCTGTATGACGATAGTATTGCTTTCAGGGATTGTGATCTGGTGGCCAAAGAGCAAGAAAGCACTAAAAAATCGTTTGAAAATCAGTACAAACAAAGGCTTCCGCCGCTTTGTTTACGACTCTCATGTGTCGTTAGGAATCTATGTTGTCATCTTCCTTCTCCTCATGTCTCTCACTGGACCCGTCTTCTCTTTCGGTTGGTACAGACAGGGTATATCAAAACTCTTCGGACAACCTATGCCACCAAAGGGTATGAAGATGCAACAGCCAAAAGACGGAGCTAAGCAGAGCGCAACAAACGACAAGGCTTTTGTACAGGTAGACACAAGTCAGATAAAGCAACAGACACAAGCAGCTAAAGACGAAGCAAAAGATATGAAAGGCGACCAACATGGCAAGAAGCCAAAGGGTGGTAAGCTTTTTAAGCAGTTGCATACTGGAACCTGGGGTGGTTGGTTCTCACGTGTTCTCTACGCTATTGCAGCCTTCATCGGTGGTTTCCTCCCTATTAGCGGCTACTACCTGTGGTGGAAAAGAAGAAGTAGGGAAAAGAATTAAACTTAGGTTCATCAGGAAGACGGAATAACGGAGTTGACAAGTAGGCGAGTAGACAAGTTTGTAGTAGATGAGTTAACAAGTTGCTTGTAAAGACGGGGTATATAGAAGACAAAGTAACAGAGTTAACAAGTGGACGAGTTAACAAGTTGCTTGCGAGAACAGGGTACATAGAAGACATAGTAACAGGAGGTGGGGGCAAAGAATATTGCCGAGGATAACAAACAAAAAAATGGCAAGCAGACGAGTATTAGTTATAACGGATATAACTTTTACTCGTTTACTTGCCAATAATACAATTACCTTGTTTACTTGTCAACTCGTAAACTCGTTTACTTAATTACCACCTTACGTGTAGTGCCATCAGAAGACTTGATGATGTTAAGACCCTTCTGTGGCTGCTGGAACTGGCGACCATCAACGGTGTAGTACTTTTCAGTAGTTGTCTTGTTGAAGGTAGTGTTCTCAATGCCAGTAGTGACAGCAGTGCTCATTGGTTCACTTGAATACTTCTTACCACCATCCTCGTAAACCATTACGACCTTGAGCGTACGGATGCCATTATCATAGAAGTGAACGAAACGCTCGTTTTCGACAATCTTAAAGTCGCTATTCAATCTGTCTTTATAGTTAAATGGAATGTTCGTCATTTCATTCTCATCCATATAGACGAACTGTGACTTCTTGAAGGTGTATGGCGTCGCACTACCATTGACATAGACGTTATAATACATCTTCTCTGGGTTGAGGTAGTTACCATTAACATCTACATTATCAACATAGAATGCTAAAGTCGTTGTAGTAATAGAGTAGTCATAACTTAGTGAAGCAGAGCAATAATGTAGGGTTGGGGTCTTAGGGTTGGCTACTGCCTGCTGACTATAAGGAGTCAAGACAAGATTCTCATAGCTCTTAACATATTCCTCTTCCGTAATGTTCTCTTCACTACTCTTACCCAAAGAGGTGCGAAGAATCTTATTAGCAGTCAGCTTACCAGACCCATCGATACTGAACTCAAGTTCGTTGGCAACAGTGGTTGCATTCTCAAAAGCAGCAGCATAGGTATGATACTCTGACTTATCACTGTCGTATGTCTTGAAATCTGTCTTAAGCGTCTTACCTAAGTATTGATTTGTTTGCATCACAGCCTTATTACCTTGCTTTGTGAGTTTTATCCAAACATTCGCGAGCTTTGAACTCTTGAACAATCCTTTGAGATAGATATCATTGCCATCTGTCATTGCATCAACAATACGTGGAGAGGTCTCTTCCTTAGAAGTAACGGTGTACTGACTCTTTGTAGCCGTAGCAGGTGGTGTAATAAGCTGTTCATTAAGTGGCTCAATCCTCATAGCCCAGTCGCCACCATAGCTTCTTTGCCATTCTTTATTATAAGAAGCACCCCATATTTGGGTTCTCTGCCCCATACCTTTCATCACGAGTCTATTGTTCTCCCAAGTGAAATCTACGTAGTTTAACGCTGCGCCAACAGGCTCGTAATCCTTTCCTTCATTAGAAGAAACCATACGTTGAAGCGTGATTGTGCGCTCGCTACTTTCTTCGTCATCATCATCCCCACCGTAGTCGTCTGTAAGGATATCCTGTGGTAGCTTTGCTCTATACTTGCCATCAGCTTGTCTTTCAAGCTTTAACCATGACTTACTGTCGAGACCTGATAGTGGATTGTAAATGTAAATACAGCCATCATCGCCGATAACAATCTTAGACACTAAGCCTTCATATCTGCCTGCTTGTATATCTGTCCAACCCTTCTTAACCCAAGACTTGCTTGAGCGATACAGGTTTTCAATCAGCTTACCTTTAGGTGTGTCTTTTATTATCTGAGCGGAAGCTGTAAGGCTCAGTACTAATGCACAAATTGAGAATAAAACTCTTTTCATAACTGTTACTTTTGATTAAATAATTTATATTGTTTGTCCTTGTTTTAGAAATCATAGCCAATACCTATGCTACAGTAGCTACTTCCTGTGTCTGCCGTCTTAAGATTATAAGCTCCGTTCAGACGCAAACCGTGATATTTGAAGCCTGCACCCATGGTGACATGACTGAGGTCGTGGTCACCATACTCATAGCCAGCACGCACCGATACCATCTTGTTGTAGGTGTATTCGAGTCCACCACCTAACATAAAGAGTTTGGCTTCGGAAGGTTGGAAGAAATAACGAGTAGACAAGGCTGCTGCAACCTGATGCTTCTCAGCCACATCAACAGACAGCGCACCACCAACGGCAACGTGGGTAGGGAGCGTTGCCTTGTGCATGTTACCATAGTCGAGTTTTGGACCAATTGCGCCCACTTTAGCATCAAGAATGAGGCATGCTGGTTTGTTGGCGAGCGTCAACTCGTTGTTCAAATAAGATGCGCCCACATTGAAAGCACCACCAACAGCATTCTTTGAGAGGTGGCTATAGATAAGACTTCCTGTAGCATACGCCGCGAAGCCAGTACCAAAGAGATAGGTATAACCTAAATCGAGCGTCCAATTATAAGGTTTGTAATCCTTTGTTGGATTACCAGAAATGTCATAACCCTTTAGACTTAAGCCACCCGCATAGCGAAAACCTACGAAGGCTGCATGACGTTTCGCAAACTTATAGCCAGCTGTGGCTGCATAAATCCCAAAGGTTCCATCAGCACCTTCCACTTTTTCAAAGAGAGAAGCAGAAGCATCTGCGGTGAACTTCTTATCAGATGCGAAGATGGCAGCAGGGTTGTTGTATAGATACATACCCTCAACGGCAGCCGAAGCGTTACCCATAGCGGCTGTTCGGGCATCGGTATTCGCTGTTAATATCGAGAGATCTTGCCCTTGGGCATTAGCCTGCGTAGCACCGAGAAGTACTGCGCAAGCCAAGAGAATGATATGTTTTGTATTCATACTTTTTGTGTTTATCGTTTAATGAACATCTGGGAGTGATTGCCCTTACTGGTGTATACCGTAAGTTTATACGTTCCTGGGGTTAGTTTAGAAAGGTCAAGCGTTGCTACGCTGTACTTATCAGGTGTCACAGTAGCCTTCATCACGCGCTCACCCACAGTAGAACTGATGACGAGTTCTGCCTGCTTCACTTCAGGATTGAGCAATGCGTGGATGTCTTTCTGCACTGGAACAGGATAGACAGCATAGACAGGAGCCGACTTCTTTTCAACAACACGTACTTGGAAAGAACCGTCAGAAGATGTCTCACGACCATCAGTAGCAGCGATGTTGATACGTGTAACACCCTTTGCCATAGGCTTTAGTTGAAGGTTGTCATTGCTAACTGTGGCTGAAGCGATACTACCGTTCGCAGCATTAGCCTTGTAAGTAAGCTGCACATTATCGCTGTATGAGTAATGTCCTGACAATGGAATCGTAACGACACCCTCGTCTAAACCGATGATATAGTTCTCGAAAGGCTTTGTTAGCTGTGGTGGAATATACTTTACAATCTTAAACGTAAAGCTCTTCTCAGCCTTGGCTCCTAAGTCATCAGAGAGTACGAAGGTGCAAGTATAACTACCAGCTGCAAGCACTGGAACGAGATTGACGGTCACAGTGTTACCTTTAACAGTGTAAGAAACACCCTTTGTCTCGCCCGTAGCTTTGACATCCCAGTTGTGGCCATCAGGGTCAACAACGTTGAAGCTGAACGACTTACGTTCATTCTCCATCACCTCTATGGCTTCTATTGGGAATCCAGTAGCCTCTGGGGCATGGTTGAGTTTGGTCGTACACTTCTGAATCTTTGGTTCAGAGAGGTTTCCCCAGCGGTCAACTGCCACTACGGCAACGCTGTAAGTGGTGTTATCCCTCAAATCATCAAAGTCATACTTAAGAGTTTCGCCTAAGCTATGCCCCATACCATTGATTTCTCTGTAGGTCATATCCTTGAGCTTGTCAGCTGTCAATTCGCCCTGAGCAATATAGAGTCGATAGAAGGCTGCGGTCTTATCCTCATCCTTGGCGATACTCCACTCCGCATTGATGTCTACGAAGTCAGGCTTGAGCGTAAGTGTACCTACCTTCTCTGGGGCAATCTTTGTGTCTGATTCAAAAGCTGCTTCAGCGTCAATATAGCCCTTACCTAACTTACCTTTGTAGGTTGGGTTCTGTTCATCAATATTATAAGGTCTGTAAGCAGTAATCAAACGTTTCTTCAGATCATCATTTGTAAAGCCCTGTTTGCCGAAGTAAGAAGTGATGAGCGCAGCAATACCCGATACGTGTGGACACGCCATGGAGGTGCCTTGGAAGTAAGCATAGCCTGATGCAGCATTCTTCTTTGGGACTGTACTCAATACTCCTGCTCCATTTCCGAAGCGATCTTGGTCGCCACCAGGTGCCGTAATCGTCACCCATTTAGCATAGTTACTGTAACTTGCCTTCGAGAAGTCCCACGCCATAGCAGCGACAGAAACCGTAGGGGCGTAGCAAGCTGGGTAAGCAGAGAACTCCTTGTTTTCGTTACCAGCAGCGAAGATTACCACGCCACCCTTCATTGGAGAGTCAGCACGTTGATTGCCGTTAGCATCGCAACCCGCCATCTTGATGAAGTAGTCGATAGCTTCTTTTAGCGACTGTGGCATCGAGGTGACACCAGCGTTTGATGAATAACCCCATGAGTTCTGGCAGATAACAGCTCCGTTGTCAGCTGCATACTTGATGGCAGCAGCTGCGTCACCTTGTTCGTTCTTGTTTCTGAATATCTGGCAACTCAGCAAGCGTACACCACTATCTGCAAAGCCATCACCACCAGCAATGCCAGCAACACCCTTCCCGTTGTTATTGCGTGCTGCAACAGTTCCTGCAACGTGGGTACCATGTCCGCCATCATCGGGTTCTATCGTTCCACCGATGACGTCTTTTGCAGAAACAAAGTTATATCCGTAAATATCATCAACAAAACCATTGCCATCATCATCAACGTTAGGTTGACCATTCTTCTCCTTCTCGTTGACATAAAGGTTGTCAATCAAGTCTTCGTGCGTGATGTCGATACCACCATCAACAACAGCCACAATGACATTCTTCTTACCTGTCGTGTACTTTTCCCAAACAGGTTTGACGTTACAGTCTGCACCCTTTACAGCACGAGCGTTAATCGTACCATCATTATAATAATGCCACTGTTTGCCAAGAAGTGGGTCGTTAAATTTGCTTCCTGTTCCTTGCATGCTTGCATCAGAAGGGCTATAAGGAACAACCTTGACCTCTGGTCTTGCCATTGGCAACACACGTTCAGCACATTCAACGCCCTCTGCTTTATTGAACTGAGCCAATACGGCAGCCACATCTTTAGACTTATCAAAGTAGATGGTGTACCATCGGTCGAGTCCTGCAGCTATCGTTCGAGCTTCATATTCGCCAGCAGGCTTAAAGACTCTTTCCATCTTATAAGCACCTGAATATTGCATTGCTGAAGCTATTTCTGATGGGACACTCTGCATCTCAACGCTACCACTACGGGTCGTTGGTATAGATTGGTTCGCACCCTTTGCCAACTTCACGTTGATGCAACCTTTTACCGCAAAAAGGTCTTTGTCAATGTTGACCGCACGTGTGTTAGACGAAGTTGCATCCGACTCCAAACCATCTTGGCACGATGTGGCGAGCATCATACCAGAGACAGCACACGCACATAAATATATAATAGATTTTCTCATTACTATTTCTTTCTATATTATTTGCTTGGATTGTGTTGTTTGAGCATTCGTTCTACCTTAGCCATTCGTTGTTCTTTACTTCCAGCAAAGACGCTTGGCTTGTATAGAACAGTAATCTGCATGACTGCCTTACCATTGTTCACGTCGGAATATTCTCCACCAGAGATAGCCAAGGTCAGATAGTCAGAACGACGAGCATAGACATTATGCTTACCATTGTAACCTACAAACTCAAAATTGTTTGAAGTAAGCAGTTTGTCGAACTCATGGGTTACGAACCATTCATTACCATACTGCCATATTCCTAAGTTTGGTTTACTGTAGAACAAACTGTACTGCTCAACACTTCCAACCTTCTCTTGTGGAGTAGAAGCATCGCTACCAAGGAAGAAGAAGTAGGTGCGAGCAATCTGTACAGGGTCATTTGTCTGGTAGAGGAGTGCTTCAACTTCATTGCTCTTAGACATTTGTCGCTTCATCTCCTCACTTTTCTTGCTCTTTTCGTATTTTTCAACATCACTCACCTTCTTATCATTCTTGTTTAAGAGGTCGATAGGACCGAGGTCAAGACTACTTAAGGTTGGGTAATCACGATCCTGTGTGCGCATCTGATAGAAGAATAACACGACACTGTTATTCTCTTCTCTGATATCTACATCCATCGTGTAAGCCTCTTTCACATTGACGTAATGATTCGTATCCTTCTCGTCTCTTGTGTATCCATTGGCTTTCATAAACTCTTGGAAAGCCTGTGTCTTAACCGAATTAACACCCTCTCTTGTCAGCGAACGTGTATAGACACGGGTCGGTACAAAATGCTTCGTATCGTGTACATAGACAACATCCTTGAACAATGGCGATGGTGTTCTGAAGAAATAACTTTCCTCATAGATTCCATTTACCTCATCTGGACCGCCATATTCTGTAAGCATACTACCACGACGATACTCATATTCCATCATCTTATGCAGACTAAAAGGATTACCAGGGTTACAAGCCAAGACAAAGAGAGAGACCCCAGGCTGCTTTACAACCACATCGTAGTTCTTTCCAGCAAGAGTTAACGTAAGTTTTGCAGTTCTTTCTGCCACGGCATAGTTAGGCTTAGAGATAAACTTCAAACGATGTTTTTTCTTGATAACTTGCAGCCATTCTGGCTTTTCGTTCTGTGTGAGGTCGTAGGATGCGCCTTCCAATTTCAGGTCGACAGTGGTCGTACCACCCACTTGCGGAAGTATAACCTCACCTTTCGTAATATCCAACGAGATATCAGAAGCATTCTGACTAACCATAATCTTCTGTACAGCCAAACCACCATCCACAAGGATATAGCTACCTCTTTCCATTCCCGTTGGATTAGCATCCGCCTGCACAGTGAGTTCGTTTCCATTCTGTGTAAGGTGTAGCCACGACTTCGGAGTCGTCGCAATCCATTCCTTACAATTCGTGTTCACTGTAATTTTCTTCTCATCAATCTGATGAGAGAAAGATATCTCCTTTTCTGAAAGATTCAGATAAGGCTGTTCAAAGCTGTCATTCTCAGCACATCCAATCACTATCCCCAATAATAGGAATAACAAGGAGATCTGCAGCAGCTTATGTAAATTTATTATACGCATATCAGATAATAATTTAAGCTATAACAAATTGTATCTTACTTCAAAGCCTTCTTCGCAGCAGAGAAGTTTTTAATCATCTTTGCCTGTGCCTTTACGGCTTTACTACCAGCACTTGATACCGATGGGTCGAAGCTGTAAAGCAATGCGAGAACAGGTGTGTTGTTATCTAATACGCAGGTGATATCAATAACCAAATGGTCGCTTTCACGTACAAAGAAGTGGTTGTTACCTGATGTGCGAAGGAATGAGAAGCCCTCTTCGCCGAGTAACTTCTTGATTTCCTTTGTTGCAACCCATTTATTACCATACTTCCATACGCCGAGACTTGTTTCTTTGAAGAGCAATGCGCCGATCTGAACACTACCAAGATTATCAGGTGCATCACCATTCTTATCGGTTGTGTAGAAAATGTGGATGCGTCCGTAGGCTGCAGTAGGGTCGGTGCTTGCCTTCAGCTTGTACTGAATCTGCGAAATCTCTGAGGTCTTATATTCGTTGGTGCTACGCTCCTCTTCAGTGCTACCAGCCTTCTGCTCGTAATCCTCTACCTGTGCCAATTTCACGTTGTCTTTCTGCAAAAGTGTGAGTGGATAGTATGGTAACTTGCTGAAAGTCTTGTATTCACCAATCTGTTTCATAATAGGAGTGAAAGTAAGGTTAACGCCCTCATTATTCTCTTTCTCAGATATATAAACCTTCAAAGAAAGCAGCTCCTTGTCGTTGGTATATTCTCTGTCAGACTGAGAATTGCTACGTACATAGCCATTGTCTGTTAAGAACTTATCGAAAGCCTTGTCTTTTACTGCGTCAACGGCTTTTCTGCCATCGCCAATAGAGATAATCTGTGATGGAGTAACGCCATCAGAGCTGCAATACTGTATCAAAGTGAAGATGGGCGAAGGAGTAATAAAGGTGTAGGTCTCTTCAAGCCCGTAGGCTGGCATAGCAGTCTGATACTCGCGTAGGAAGCTACCACGACCTAACTCAAAGTCCATAATCTTGTGCTCATCCTGTGGTACACCTGGATAGATAGGGAGGATGTAACGTTGTATGCCCGACTGAGAAACAACAATCTCACGGATGACGCTACCACTCTTTGCGTACAGCTTCACCTCACGCTTCTGATAAGTGTCGTTGCGTTCAGCAATCAGTTTGATTTCCTCTTCGCCCTTGACAATTTTCAACCAACTAACTTCCTCACTGGTTGTCACGTCATAAACAGACGAATTGGTTGTGATGTCAACCGTCTTTTCACCACCTGTCTGGGGGAGGTAGATAGCATCTGGTGCTACGTCGAGCGTCACGTCAGCAGCGCTCTGCGTCACAGCTATTTTACCTGATGCACCATTGGCATTGACGAGAACGTAGCTTGTACGCTCGCTTCCCATCTTGTTTTCTGTTGACTTCACCTTCAGTACGTTGCCGTCCTGAACCAACGAGAGCCAGTCGCCTTCCTGTGGAGACGATGCAATCCAGCTTGCTTGATTTGTTGTAACGCTAATGTTTCTTTCGCTTACGCCTTTGTCAAACGTAATACTGTTTTCCGAAAGAACCAATGTAGGCATTTCAAACTCGTCTTCCTTTGCACATGAGAAAAGGCAAAGAAGAATTCCACCTAACATTAGGGAGTAGAGTGTCTTTTTTAATTCCATACTCTTCAAGGTTTTTATAAGATAAAAATATATTATTGATTAAATTTTATTCTGAGAAAGTGTTCCTTTCCAATATAAAAGTGTTGGGTAAATACTAAAAATCATAGTGTTTATCTTATTCGAATTATTTTAGATTATTTTCTGCAAATATACTGATTCTTAGGGATATAAGCAAATGGGTCTAGTTAAAATAAACTAATCTATTGTTGTTGTTATTTATTCTTTTACCTTCGTATAAATATAAACAAATCTTTTCTCTCCATACTCCATTTCTGAATTCTTTTTCGGTAAGTTATGACCTCTACCAGCCTTATTACCTCATTTATAATTCTATAAAACATCATTCTTATTACGGTCTATAAAAATTATGTGTGCAAAGGTACTGGCTTCTTGTTGACGTGGCAATACCCATTTTTAAGTAATTTATTTCCGATTATCCGTGTGGAGCTCATTTCTTATCCCTAATATCTATTATAACTTGGAAGTTTGAACTTGGAACTTGGAACTTGGACACTTGGAACTTGGACACTTGGACACTTGAGCGTTAACGTTTTTACTTTTTTACTTTTTCAGAGGTCTTTTTACTTTTACATAATCTTGTAAAATATTTTCGCACACATAAAATCCAACACATGCTCTTTTAGCTTTCAATTAACGCCCAATTGGCTTGCAAAAGATGCCCTTTAGAGGTCTTACTAACGCCCTTTTAAAATCCAACTAAGCACCTTTTGAAACACACCTTTGCAACTATCTGATTCCATGCGAGTTACAAGACAGACAAAAATCACTATTTTCAGCGTATTTTCTCATCACAAACCACCAATTATTGTAAATATATTTCAAACCAGTTCCTACCCTTTTTCACTCTCAATCAATCATGACAATCTAACAAATGAAACGTAGAAAATTACACAGAAAAGCAGACAAAGGCAAGAAAATAATTTATTTCTCTCTTCCTTTGATTACAACAGATAAGGATTTCTTACTTTATTTTAACACCTTTGCAGTATTATTGAGGACTTTCAGTCGCATATACTTTGCAAAAACAAATAGTAAAAAAAGAAACTGAGTGATAGTCGCCATCTTTGGATACCGATAAGCTTTGAAAATGAAAAGCCTATCCTACGTAAGTAGTTCATAATTATGATTAAAGAGACATACGCTATTCACGTACAGTAACTATTCAGCGATAAGGTTTAAAAACTATTATTGATTATCAGTAAGTTACATAAATAGGTACAGACAAATTCTATTAAAAAATGTCTTTTCGAGCCTTTTTGCCACAATGTTAAGTTTATAAGTTATTGATATTCAACGTTTATTATCGCTGAATAGTTACCACGTACATCTCTATTTTCAATGATGTTTAAAACATCCGAGCTGTTTATATGCTTATCCGTTCTTTACATCGACTATCTTTGTCGGAGCCTGCTCCTTATTACGACGATTGACCACTGTAACCACACTCTGCGCAAGACTGAGGAAAGCCTGACCTGTAATCGTATCAACCTGAGTTGCTGCTGGTGTACCATTATCACCATTCTCACAAATGCTCTGTACAATTGGAATCTGGGCGAGCAATGGACAATCAAGCTCTTTCGCTAAGTTCTTGCAGCCGTCTTTTCCAAAGATATAGTATTTGTTCTCTGGGAGTTCAGCTGGCGTGAACCAAGCCATATTTTCTACCAAGCCGAGGATTGGAATATTCACCTTGTCATTGCGATACATGTCAATACCTTTACGTGCATCAGCCAAAGCTACTTTCTGTGGTGTAGAGACAATCACTGCACCTGTGATAGCAAGCGTCTGCATGAGTGTCAGATGGATATCGCTGGTGCCGGGAGGCGTATCAAGGATGAAGTAATCAAGTTCGCCCCAATCTGCATCAGCAATGAGTTGCTTAAGAGCTGAAGTCGCCATACCACCACGCCAAAGCGTCGCCGTGTCTGGATTAACAAAGAAACCGATAGAAAGCAGCTTCACACCATACTTCTCTACTGGTTCAATGAGCTGTCGTCCATCTTTTTCGACTCCGTATGGACGTGCATCTTCAACGCCAAACATCTTTGGCATACTTGGACCAAAGATATCTGTATCAAGCAAACCAACCTTATAGCCAAGGCGTGCTAAAGCTATGGCAAGGTTAGCTGAAACAGTACTCTTCCCTACTCCACCCTTTCCAGAGCTAACAGCAATGATATTCTTCACCTGAGGCAACAACTTACTAACCTCTGGACGTGGTGCATTCTTAAATTCTGTAGTAATAGTTACTTCAACCTCCTTACCAACCGAATAATGGATTTGCGCCTCAGCTGCCTTAATGGTAGACTTGAGAAAAGGGTCGGTCTCACGTGGGAAGATAAGCGTAAAACTTACTTTATTCCCATTGATACTGGGTGTATCAGCCAGCATCTCACTTTCTATAATGTTCTTTTTTGTTCCTGGATAAATTACTTTCTCCAGTGCATCTGTAATGAGTTTTGGATATAATGTCATTGTTTTATTATTTTATCGATTTTAAATGAAGCCACTAAACAAAGGACCTCTCACCGCTATAAAAGCTTGTAGGCTTCCAAATAAGGTTTCTTCTTACTTCTTTTAATATTCAAAAAGAATGCCACAAATTAATTGGACACATTAGTTATCACCATTTTGCGATTGCTCCCATTCTTCCCACTCTTTAGCAACAGCTTTCCAGTCAGTCATCTCTCCCGCTTCAATAGCTTGCTGCTCACGTGTAGCCGCATCACGAGCCTTATCACGTGCACGCTTTGCCTTCATATCAGCAATTGTAGCATCGTCAAGAATCAGAATAGCTCCACGATGGATAGCATCTTGCAATTCCTCTTCACCAAAAGCCTTACCAGGTTCATTGAAATCAGAAATATTAAATTCGTAGATGGTACGGAGGTCGTGACGAATCAGTTTCTGCTTCGCACGATTACCCGCATTCTTCAGTCTGAGTAGCTTTGCTATTTCTATTATCTCGTCTTTTGCGAATTTATTTCTTCCCATGTTTTGACTCTTTTTCAAATGCCCTTAATGGCTTTTCCTGTCTGCGAAGATAGCAACAAAATCCCAATACTGCAAGTTTTTCTTGAAGAATACATTGTGCAAGGCATCATAAAGTGTCATAATAAAGACAGGCTTCAGTTTGAGAAATAGCATTAAACAACTCATCTAAAAAGTGACAAAGAAAGTTTTGAAGTATTCCAATGACTGAAAAAAGATTTAAAGAACGCAAATGTACAAGAAACATTAATAAGAGAAACAACTAAAACATACAAACTTATCCCAAGTTTAACCCCCACTTTCGCCTATTTCTTGCAGTGACCGTACTTTCCTCGTTTTTCTTATGGGCTCTGTGTCCTACAAATTTTATTCTTTTTGTATGGTGAGTGTTTTAAGTTCAACTTATCGCATATCTGTTTTGCTTGCTTCGAAGGACTACTACATTGGCGCATCTCGATGTTCTCACCTAATGGATTCTTCCCTTTTGTTGTGACGAGCTTCTGGGTGCTCATACGTCGTACAATCTCGGTCCAGTAACAGGTTTCTCCTTCTCGTTTTAATTGACAACGGATGGTATTTACCACCCAATAGGCTAATAAGCCGAAGAAGAGGTGTGCGTCGCTTCTCTCATCTTTCTGATGATAGATAGGACGGAGGTTGAGATCATTCTTTAGTTGCCTGTTCGTGCATTCTATCTCACGAATGAGATTGTAGTATTCCCATGTCACGCGCTCATCAAGTGTCCTGACATTGCTGCGGAGGAAGTATACTCCGTGACCAGATTCCATTGCCGAGAGGTCTTTTATCTCCCAGTCTACACGTAGCATCTGATTGGGTTTCTTCTCATTTTTTATGTAGCTTATCTGGTAGAACTTCGCTATAGAAGGGTACTTCTGTATGGCACGTCCTGTACGTTCAACAACCTTTTCATAGGTTTTTGTTCCACCTTTCTTGGAGATTCCATTGTTTATCCTCTGCAGTTCCATCTCAAAACGCTCTCTCCAGACCCTGTTCATGGACGACTCTGTCATAGCTTTCGAAGGAGATGTTATTTCGAGATAATAATCCTTGTCATCCTCTGTCTTAACCTCTTTCAGCGTTATCTTCTGCCGACGGGCATCCATTACCGTAACACTCCTGTTATCATCACTGAGCGTATAGTCCTTCATTTTCGTACGGGATACGCAGAGATAATTGTAACCTTACCTTTTGATCAGCTCCAAGTTCTCTTCCGTGGCAACACCTGCATCCATGACAACGAGCGTATCCTTTGTCCGTGATGGATTCCTCTTTGCCAGCGTGTCAATCATATCGGGCAGAGACTTGGGGTCTGCTGTATTACCCTCCAAGATAGAAGAATAACGTATAAAACCTTCTTTATTGATACATAGTGCAAGTACAAGTAGCTTACAGTCAGAGCGTTTTTCTTTTGATCGACCGAACTTGGCTTTATCGCTATTACGCTTACTACCCTCGAAATAGAAGTTGGTTAAGTCGAAGAGCATCAACTTGTTGTCTATATTAAAGAGATTGTCAGTAACGCTACACAAATGACGCTCTAACTGTTCCTTTAGTTCATATAACTTGTCAGTGATTTTATACAGAGAATTGATTCCTGGTGTCCAGCCAGGAACTCCACTATAAAGTTCGCCAGCAGCTGATTTATCGCGCAAATAATAATAAGATGAATGTTCAGAAACAGCATATACTGTGCGAACAATCAATGCTGACAAAGCCGTGTGTATCGTATTCTCAGTCCAGCCGTTTCTGCGCAGGAAACCCTCTAATTGCAGCTTGTCTATCGTCTGCTTGCAGAGCCACTCAGTACCGACATTCCTTGCGTCAGTATATTTTGCCGTCTCAAGGTCAACGTAGTTCTCATATTTTCTCAGCGACTTCTGCTCTTCCTTATTAAACCTATCGATTCCACCTTCTTGCTCCATACGGCTCCACCATTCGTCAGCCTCTGCCTGTTCAATAGGAGTAAGTCCGTCAAGATGTTCCTTGAAAAGCGAGAGTGTACTTCTGTTTTTGAAGCGTTCGGTAAGTGCGTATGCAATTTTTCGAACCTGTACGGCAGTAAGTGAAGGTGCAAAACCGATGTTCAACAGAATTAGCGAATGTACATGACCCTGCACGTCACGATATGACTCCTTGATGCGATAATAAGGAGCCATGTCGCCTGTGGCAGGGTTGAATCGTGTCTGTACATTTGCGTGCATGAGTGCAAAGTAACAAAATATTTTTGATATGACGGTGTCCTACAATTCGGATTTTACTCCTCGTTACAATACCCTATGCTTGATTATCAATCATTTATAAAATTGATACTACACAAAACATCCCGAATATTTATGAAAAATATTTTTGCCAGTTAAACTTGGGTTATAAGGAATTTTTAACCTTAGTGTTTATGTAGAAAATATCGAAAAAAGAAAACATCATAACCCTTTATACAAAAGAAATCGATACATTTCTTGGATGCCAAAATCATAATCATTTCATCATATTAATCAAGAGAGAAACTAATAACAAAGGTTAATTTTATTATCGAGAACGAAAAATATTACATAAAAAATTTGGTCGTTACAAGAAAAACGTTTACCTTTGCATCAAGTTTTTTTAGTGGTTAATTTAGTTTTAGTATTTAAACCTTGGGTGATGTGAATCAGTCAAGGTCTTTTTTATATATAATAGGAATATCTAACACGAAGTTTTCATTAAAAAATAGGATTAATCTGTAAAAGATAATTCATAGATTTAACAATTAATTTATTATTAATAAAATGTACAATATGAAATATGTTAATGATCGCATACGCAGACAAGACCGGTTAATGGACGAAGAACGTTCTATTGAACTATTGCGTGAAGGTGAATATGGTGTCTTGAGTATGGTTTCTGAAGGTATGGGATATGGTATTCCTGTAAACTTTGTTTGGGATGGTAACAATAGTATATATATTCATTGTGCACCTGAGGGACGTAAGTTAGTAGCCATTGAAAAGAACCCAAAAGTTTCGCTTTGCATCATCGGTAAAGTAAACTTATTACCTCGCAACTTCACAACAGAATATGAAAGTGCTATTTTTTTCGGTGAGGCACATATACATCTCTCTGATGAAGAGAAAATGCACGCATTGCATTTATTGATTGATAAGCTATCTGCTGATTTTAAAGAACTTGGTGATAAATATGCACACAAAAGTTTTCATCGGGTTGAGATAATTCGTGTTGATTTCACAGAATTCAGTGGAAAACGTAAGAAAGTGCTTGGATAACGAGTTTTCAAGTTGACAGGTTTACAAGTTGACGAGTTATTTGTTTCGTTATCTTACATAATGCTATAATCTTAAGAAATAGCAGTCATCTTATAAAGTGGACGAGTGGACAAGTTTACGAGTGGACAAGTTATTTATATCGTTAGCTTACTTGATGCAATAAACTTTAGATATAGAAATTATCATAATTGTGAATTTTGAATTATAACTTGTGAATTTTGAATTAAACTAATGGATATAGCAATCATTGGCGGAGGAGCTGCAGGATTCATGACAGCTATCACAGCTCGAAGAATAAACCCTTCATGTAAGGTAACTATCTTTGAACGTGCGCAGAAAGTGTTAGCAAAGGTTGAAATAACTGGGGGCGGGCGTTGTAATGTGACAAACAGTTTTGCAGCTATCAAAGACATGAAGCAGGCTTATCCACGTGGGCATAAACTGATGAAACGATTAATGAAAACGTTTAGTCATGAAGATGCCTACAAATGGTTTGAAAAACATGGAGTTCCTTTGATTACACAAGAAGACGAATGTGTATTCCCAAAGGCACAGGATTCACATGCTATTATTGATTGTCTGGTTCGCCAAGCCAAAGAACTGAATGTGACTATATGTTGTCAACATCGACTAACAGGTATACATCGCACAGAAGATGGGAGACTAAAACTGGACTTTGAAAATGATACACATCGCATCTTCCATCGTACTATCATAACAACTGGCGGCTCACCCAATGGGCGTGGATTACAATATCTCGCCTGCCTTGGACATGAGATTGAAGCACCTGTACCTTCGCTTTTTACCTTTAACATAAAGGACCGTGCTTTCTGCAATCTTATGGGAACGGTTGTTGACCCTGTTGTAACAACAATTCCAGGAACAAAGTTACGTGCACAAGGACCTTTACTTGTGACACATTGGGGCGTGAGCGGTCCTGCAATCCTGAAGCTATCATCATACGCAGCACGAATACTTGCAAACAACAATTATAAGGTCCCACTTGCCATCAACTGGACTGGTGAACGAACACGACAAGAAGTAGAAGAAAACATTCTTAAATTGCAAGCAGCAAATCCACGTAAACAAATCTCTACTATACATCCATTTGGACTACCAAGTCGCCTTTGGCTATACATACTTAACAAACTGGGCTTAGATGCAATGAAACCATGGGCTGAGGTTGGACGTAAAACATTGAACCGTATGATTGAAACATTGGTCAATGATCAATACGCCATTACTGGCAAAGGTATCTTCCGCGAAGAGTTTGTTACTTGTGGCGGGGTGAGTTTAAACTCTATAAATCCTAAAACGCTCGAAAGTAAAGTTTGCCCAAATCTTTTCTTTGCAGGAGAAGTATTAGACATCGATGCTATTACAGGTGGCTTTAATCTTCAAGCAGCATGGACAACAGGTGTTGTGGCAGGACAAAACGCAAGTAAAATGTCCAACCAAAAATCATACGTTCATACAGAACACACTCATGCAATGCTATTATAGGAATTGCCCTTCACATACACAAAAAATAATAAAGAGAACTAAAGTTCCCCACCCCTCTATTTCATGGGTATTTCAGCTGGATATGCCAAAAGTTAAAAGGCTGTAAGGGGGGATTACCCTTGGGAAAGTTTTCTCAGGACTATTAAATGTTTTTGAGAAAGTTGCACAACGCACTACCCTAATATTAATACCCCCGCACAACTATTTATATGAATGATATTGATAACGGTAGAAATCCACAAATACGCTAATATAAACATATGAAAGAGCTTATCAAAGATTTAGAAAACTGTTTAATTGAAAGTAAAAACCCGATATTAAACAATATGGATCACGAAAATGACAGGAAGTCGGAAGAAAATATCTTAGAGGCATTCAAGACTGTAGGATTAAAATGCTGCCAAGAACTTATGGACTTGTATCTTTGGAAAACAGGATGCACTAAAGAATTAATATTTGATTTGAGCGAAGACGAAAATGAATGGAATCACTTTTTGCTTTGCTCATATGGTAACTATGCATCTTACGAAGTTTCCAGAGATATTATGTTCCAAAACAAGAGTTATAATGCTGTCTATGCAGGAGACCACTATATGTATCCTTTTATGTATTGTGGCGTTTATGAAGATCCGATACTCATAGACCTTAATCCTTGTAGGGAGACATACAAAGCTATGTTCTATTATAGTCCTGAAGTAACTTTGTCGGAAAATCCTATTATGATTTATGACTCTATTGAAAGCTGGCTAAAAACAATTATTCAATGTTATAAACAACGGATTTATCATATAGATAGAAATGGATTTTTGCAGTATGACAGAGACCGTGAACCCAAACTCTCACGAGAGATGAATCCCAAATCTGTGTTTTGGAAATTATTTGATTAATATCATTAAAAAGAAAGGATAAATGATATATTTAGTTTCAATGCTGATGCAGCATAATATTTAGATTAATATTCTCCAAAATATTCGTCTTTTTGACAACTTATAATGTGGGCACAATCTCTCTATCTTCGTATATAGTCACATTATCTCTAATTTTTTCGGCCAATAAAGCAAATTCTTCAAAACTATAACACTCTTCTTCTTTCCTCAAAAGAAAACTTCGCAAGTAATCCACAAAACTATTGTAAAAAACCACACTAATGATTTTTCCCCATTTACATTATATATAGAATAATCCCAATCCTTCTTTTGCACTAATTCCTTCATTTTAAAATCTCCTTAATACTGTAATCAACCTCTTTTATCATACCCTCCGTTTTAATAACAGCTTCTGTTGGTAATGGTAAGGACCTATTTCCAGACACTTGCAGCATATATTTAACATCAAACTATCTCTGGAAATCTTCTATTTCATTTATCAAAGTGCTATAGCATCTCAATTGAGTAAATTCTTTTTTTTGTTTTATCCTTTCATAGAGATTACTATAATCAAAAACCAAATAGCGATCTATATATAATTTTATTTTACACAGATAAATAAAGTATAGTATCCTACAAACATTTTTTCTATTTACTTTAACATCATTAATCATTTTATTTATTCTGTCAAGGCTTACTTCATTATCCACTAACAATGCATGCAGAGCCCATACAATATTTGAACAATCAATCACCTCGGTATTACAATCATAATGCTTTACTACTATAATATCTATCAGTTTTCCGTCAAAAACGGATTTTTTGACAATATTATATTCTTTTGAACACCTAGTGTAGTTCAATGATTTAATTATTTCATCTTCTCTTTTTTTCATTGGGTGGTTATTTGAGTTGTGTATATATTTGTATTTATTCCCTTAATTCCGCAGAACAAAATCTTATAAGAAACCCAAGTGCCTGAGCAACAAAGTCCTCAAAACACTTGGATATGTCAGAAATTTCACCTAACTTAGTGCTGTTAAAAAAAGCAAGCAAAACAACTGACATGACAAAGATAGCAATTAAAAACGAGAATATCACTTCTTTCGGTGGAAT
Source organism: Prevotella melaninogenica (assembly GCF_018128065.1). Classification (NCBI taxonomy): domain Bacteria; kingdom Pseudomonadati; phylum Bacteroidota; class Bacteroidia; order Bacteroidales; family Prevotellaceae; genus Prevotella; species Prevotella melaninogenica. The sequence goes on from NZ_CP072360.1 coordinate 1,500,308, forward strand.
TTATCATATTATGGACGTATTTTCAAAGTTGGGCTTTGAAAAACTCACAGAATCTGTCTTGGGCAAACGTGGGTGTAGCGATAAGGCTTTTAGTCATGGAAGCATTTTCGGTTCTCTCTTCTTCAGTTACCTTTGTGGTGGCGAATGCCTTGAGGATATCAATGCGCTTATAGAGCAGTTCAGGCAGAGACCTGGCACGCAACTGCCTGGCGCCGACACTGTAGGACGTGGACTTAAGGAACTTGCCGAAGAGAATATCGTCTATAAGAGCGAGATCTCTGGGAAGTCGTATAGCTTCAATGCAGCAGAGAAACTGAATACCTTACTTCTGCGAATGATACGACAGATGGGGATTATAAAGGTAGGTAGCCATGTTGACTTTGACTTTGATCATCAGTTTATTCCTGCCCACAAGTTCGATGCAAAGTATTCTTACAAACAGGATTTTGGCTACTTCCCTAGTTGGGCTTCCATTGGGGGCATTATCGTTGGAGGTGAGAATCGTGATGGAAACACCAATGTGAAATTTCATCAGGAAGACACGCTTCGTCGCATTATGGACCGAGTAATCTCAGAACTTGGTGTGACAATAGAGCGTTTCCGTGCCGACTGTGGGTCGTTCTCAAAGGAAATTATCCAAACCGTAGAGCAACACTGTAACACATTCTATATACGTGCTGCCAACTGTGGCACCCGCCACGAGGAGTTCTGCCAGCTGGAAGAATGGAAGAGCGTTGAGGTTGGTTATGAATTTTGTCAGTGTGCCAGCGAAATGGGTGCGCACAGGAAGGCAGAACGTTCTAAACCTTTATACCAATAAAGCATACTACTCTGAAGTGTTCCTTGAATAAACAGCATTTCTTTGTGGCATTCATTTTCCCCATTGGCTTGGGTGGGGGATTTTATGCGCCTGCAAGGGCAAATTCCAGTCTAAGGTCGCTTCCTATCACATGTAGAGGCAAAAAGACGTCTCAACACACAAAATCATCTCACAAGAAAAAGTGCTGCGGAATTGAGGTAATAATCTTTTTGCCTTTTTCAATCAATGTGTTCATGCCCAACACGCATGGTGATTTTGGTAAAAACCATATAAGATAATACGGAGATAGAGACTACTTGCGGGCAGAAAAGCATTTCCCTAACGAGAACAAACAATATCCTTTAGGTAAGTGGACAATACATCTATATTAAAATCAGCGATTGTCAGATACATTTCACACCCACTTTTAGTTAAAAAGTGTTTTGTTGTCAAAATCTTCCGCTATACATTTTGCAGTTTCAAAAAATATATATAACTTTGCACTCGCTTTCCACAAGAAAGCAGGTAGACTACAACAGTTACCTTTTGGAGAGATGGTAGAGTGGTCGATTACAGCGGTCTTGAAAACCGCCGTGCTGAGAGGCACCGGGGGTTCGAATCCCTCTCTCTCCGCTAATAGGCTTCAAAAGGACTTCACAAAGGTTGTCAATTTAGCCTTCAAAAATTAGCTAATCGTTGTAAAATCAAGGTTTTACAACGATTTTTCTTTGTATATACCTCTATCGCCTGACGGCATAACCCTATGTTTTGACAGTCATTATTCGGTCAAATTCTGCTACATAAACTGCTACACAAAAATTGTAGCAATAAAAAATGTAGCAGTGACGGGATTCTGAATACCATATTGACGGCATCAATTCTTTCTGTTTCAGTATGTTATATATTAACTTTGCAGCCGAGTGCTACACAAAAGAATGATGCATTATGAGAACAAATTTCAAGGTATCCTTCTACCTACGCTCAAACTATGAGAACAAAGAAGGAAAGTCGCCTGTAATGCTCCGTGTATTCCTTAACGGAGAAATGGCAAATTTTGGCTCTACGAAAATTTTCGTGGATAAGACAATGTGGAATAATGCCACAAGCCGGCTTAAAGGTAGGACGGCAGAAAGTTTGTCCGTCAATGCCGCATTGGACTCTATTTCCACTACATTGAATGGAATTTACCGCAAGTTTGAGGATGACGAGTCCCTGTCATTGGAGAAAATCCGTTCTTTCTTTATAGGAAAAGACAGGGAGTACACAACTTTCCTCCCGGTATTCGACAAGTTCAACGAAGACATCAAGCAGCGTGTCGGACACACCATCAGCAAAGACAGTCTGCAAAAGTACAGTGTTTTGAGAAGACATTTCTCAGAGTTCCTTATCCATAAATATGGAAGAAAGGATATAGGACTGACAGAATTCACACCATCCGTGGTACAAGACTTTGAGTTATATCTGAGTACTGTGGCAGGCTGCGCTTACAATACGTCGGTCAAGAAAATGAAGGCTCTCAAAACCGTAACCATATATGCACAAAAGCGTGGCTATCTCCTTCACGACCCCTTTCTCAATCATCGTTTCCACTTGGAGCCGGTAAACCGTGGTTTCCTCACGGACGAAGAAATCATGAAGATAGCCAACAAGGATTTCGGCATCCAGCGTTTGGAACTGGTAAGGGACGTTTTCATCTTCTCTTGCTTTACAGGGCTGGCATACATTGACGTGTCCAATCTCACACCGGACAACATCGTCACGCTCGATGACAAGCAGTGGATTATGACCAAAAGACAGAAAACAAGCGTGGAAACAAATGTCCTACTTCTCGATATTCCGAAGCGCATCATTGCAAAGTATAGTGGAAAGACCTATCGGGACGGCAAACTATTCCCCATACTGACGAATCAGAAGACTAATGCGTATTTGAAAGAAATAGCCGACCTTTGCGGTGTCAAGAAGAACCTGACCTTTCACCTTGCCCGGCATACATTTGCCACCATGTCTTTGAGTAAGGGCGTTCCGATGGAAAGTGTGTCGAAGATGCTGGGACATACCAACATAAAGACCACACAGATTTATGCTCGCATCACCAACAAGAAGATTGAGCATGACATGGAACAGCTTGCCGACAAACTCGGTAAGTTCAACAAGGCAATGGGAATCCGATAATATAATAATGTATAACCCTAAACCAAGAAGATTATGACAACTAAGAAAGAACTATCCTACTTCCGTCTGAAGTTAGAGAACTACCTCAGTGAGCATTTCCCCGAAATGCTGAGTGACAAACCATTCATAACGGCAAGAGCCGACGAAGCTCTTACCACCTACTGCGATGCAGTGGCACAAGGCTTCTCGCATCCCGAAGCTGAGAGTATGGCAAGCGAAGTGTTGTATAGAGGACTGCATTTCTCAAAGTACGACACGCTTGTATCTGTCTTGGAGAATGAGTTTGAGAAAGAACTGCCCTCCCCACTCCCCGAAAGACTATCCCCGATACTCCTGAAGAACAAGGCTGTGCAAAGCGTTTTCGACAAGTATGAACTCACGGACGATTTTGGCGCAAGTCCTGAGTATGAGAAACTCTACACCGAACTGACAGGAACAATCGTTCTGCTCATTGAGGTCAATGGTCTGCCAACGATAGGCGGTGAGAACATGACTTGATGCAGCACCATCGGGAGCTTTTGTAGTGTCAAGAGCCAAGATAAACGCTCCGCTCCACACGCCAAGAGTTTGTACCAACACTTGTCTTTGTGTAGCCTGCGCATCTTGTTATTGCTCTTGAACTATTCAAAGCTCCGATTATGAATACAATCATCATGAATCAAGATGTCCACACACCTGCCTTCATCAAGGCAGACGCATCGAACAAAAGCAATAACATCAAGCAGCAGCCGATTTCTTTCAAGCAAGTCCGCCGTTTCAGTTGGACACGCTTCATCGAACTGGTCATCCTGCTCTCCATCGTTATCGGTGTCGTTTGGCTTATCTCAAAGATAGTAACGCCACAGGTCGTTACCGCCGTGTCAGTCATTGCAGGCTTTCTGATACTGCGCTTTATTGTCAGAGTCATTCTCCAAGTTACCTTTACGCTGCTGAGCTTTCTATTCTGGCTGGCGATACTCTGTGCCATCCTGCTTTGCGTGCTTTGAGAAGCACGACGATGTAATCTGTAAACACTTTCATTTATCGTTCATCAGGTGGTTATCTCGCATTTTGAGATAGCCACCTTTTCTGTTTTCCACTATGGGCGTTGCACTTTCGCTTCCTTTCCAATGCTCCACAATATGCGAAATGAAGAAGACGGATGCTGTTCCCTTTTTATCCGCAAAGGTAGTACGGGGCTTGTGGCTTTCAAAAGGTCAGTGCCGCTGGGTTTGTCTGGAAAATCTCCACACCTATGGGTAGTATTTTCCGCCAAAACCTTGTGCAAGCCTCGCCCCGCTACCTCTATTTTGCTACAAAAAGGAATCAGCATACTCCGATCTTTGGACGCATAAAAAAAATGTCGCTATGGATAAGCAAAAAGTAAATACAACATCTTCGATGAAAAGAAAAGGATATAGCTCCTCCTCTCATTACCGCATTAACTATGTGGTTGGAAAAAGTGAGCAAGTGTTGGCAATTAAGTTTGTACAATGGGACGTACCCTCTTTGGAGAGCCTTTGTAATAGCAAAGTATATCTCCTACGTGTGAAACTCTATTGTGGCGAGCGTATGAGCCGTGAGGAAAAGAATTGGCTATGTGAAGCGGTGAACTCTAATACCTACTTCCGTACTGCCGTTCCCCTACAAGGCTATCGCTTTGACTTCTTTGACGTGCTGAAGAAATACCTTGTCAATCAGTACGGACAATGGACAGAGTATTACGCACCCGATAGAACAAGCCTAAGAGCCTACCTGTATGGACGTATCAATCAAATAGTTGAAATTCCCAAGTATTAACAACATCAAAACATATACGACAATGAAAGGAACAGAACATTTCACACGGACAATAGCCGAGTATCTTAATCAGCGTGCTATGACAGACCCATTATTTGCCCCTAACTTGTTGAAGCCAAACAAGAATATCGAGGAGTGCATCACCTACATTCTTAATGAAGTGCAGAAAAGCGGTTGCAATGGCTTTGATGATGATGAAATTTTCTCTATGGCTGTTCACTACTACGATGAGGACGATATAGAAGTGGGTAAGGCTGTTTCTTGCCAAGTAGCCGTCAATCACATTGTGGAACTCACAGAGGAAGAAAAAGCCGAAGCAAGGCAGGAAGCCATTAAACAATATCAGCGTGAGGAACTTGCCAAGATACAGAGCCGTAACACACGAGTGAAGAAGACCGAGAATGCAGCAACCCAAGTACAACCATCCCTATTCGATTTTTAAGTCTATGAAACCGAGAAACAAGTTTGAGAAGGCGGTCCTTGCCGAGAGCAGGCACCTTCGCCCGATAACCAAGACACAGACAAAGTGGGCATTCCGTAAGTGCATAGACCATTTAGCCTACCGCCTGCCAAAAGGTCGCACCACTTGTATGGATTGTGGGTATAGTTGGATAATGGACAAACATAGAGAAACTTGCACTTGCCCTCATTGCAGGGCAAAGTTGCAGGTCAAGGAAACCTTTGAGCGTAAATTGCAGCAGAAGCGGTATTTCACCACGCTAACCGCTTGTGGAGAGTATCAAGTATTGCGTATGTTCCTCCTTGTTGTGGGAATGGAGAAAGGCAGTAAGGCACAATATCACGCACTTGAAATCGGTCAGTATTGGTGGAACGCAAAAGGACGGCAAGCCATTGTTGCCATTCCACGCACATTGGGCAGATATGTTGATACCTTTTCTTACTATACCCCTATGGCTATCCGTAACGACAATGAAGCCTACCGATATGCAGCCTATTCGCAGATATATCCTAAATTCAAGGTTACAGACACACTCCGCAGGAATGGATTTGAGGATGATTTTCACGATATAGCCCCGACAATATTCATTCCTGCATTGCTTTCTGACAGCCGGGCTGAAACATTGATGAAAGCAGGACGAATGGGGCATTTACGCTATTTCCTCAACAACAATTCGACATTTGACGCTTGTTGGCAGTCCTACAAAGTTGCCACTCGCAACGGCTATGAGATAGAGGATATTTCTCTATGGTGCGACTATGTGGATATGCTCCGCAGATTGAATAAAGACATACACAGCCCGAAGTATGTTTGCCCCACCGACCTGCATAGGGAACACGACCTAAGACAAAGCGAACTCCGCAGACAAAGGGAAAAGGAAGAAAAGGCGGCGAAACGCAAAAAGGCAATGGAGGAAGAGAAGCGTTTCCACGAACTCAAATCCAAGTTCTTCGGTATCTGTTTCACGGACGGCACAATCCAAGTTCACGTATTGGAGAGTGTGCAGGAACATTTGGAGGAAGGAGTATCAATGCACCATTGCGTGTTCGACAATGCTTACTATCTCAAAGAAAACTCTCTTATCCTTTCGGCAACCATTGAGGGCAGACGGATAGAAACGATTGAGGTCAATCTGGACACGCTCAAAGTGGTGCAAAGTCGTGGAGTGTGCAACAAGAATACGGAGTATCACGAACAGATAGTGAACCTTGTTAATGCTAATCGAGAACTAATAAGCCGAAGAATGAAAGCAACTGCATGAAGTATGAACCATTAAAATATCAGAGATATGAAAACAGAGATAGAAAACATCATCTATAACTACACGGACGAGATACCGCATATTCTCATCAGGGTTATCAATGCGATAACCCTATCCGACAATGAGGAAGAGTTAAGGACGGCAATAGGAAAAATTGCCGAAGAAACGGAACTTGACAAGTTTTTCGCCTATGGTTATGGCGCACATCACTTTTGGCTCACACACCGCAAGTTATCCAATGGAGAGCCAAAGCAGTACAGATTATTAAAGGTTGAATTTTAAGATTAGGAATGATGAAGAAACAGAGATTTTTAGTCTATACGGAATATGTTTTTGACGGCGTATTCGATGTGGTTGCCGAGAGCAAGGAGGAAGCACGGCAGAAAGTCCTACAAAATTGTGGGTTGGCTATGGGTGGAAGCATTCACAGCACTTTGCCCGATGATGAGAGAAATTGGGCTTTCGATATACACCCTAACAGACGAATAGACAAAATAACGAAAGTGTAGAAACAGCACCTTGAATAAGACCAAGAGCCACGCAAACCGAAAATTTGCGTGGCTTCTTTTCTTTGTCTTTGAGCGAGCAGGCGACCAAAGCAAAGAAGCAAAAGAAAGTCGCAGGGAAATTACATTTCATATTTGCTAAGGAAGAAAGAACAAGGCTAACTCCACACGTCTCTGCTTCACCAATCTTTTGCCCCTGCATCGGCAAAAGGATACATACTCACGACAAATTTTTCGTAACCAGCCTCTATCTTTCTCTTGGGTTGCTTACCGTAACCAAGTAGTCGCTTCACGCCCACACTGTAGGAAAGCAGGGTAAGCAGTAAAGCATCCTTGCCGTTACCATTGCTGTTTTTATAGGCAGCGTATTCTCAATATCTTCTACCTTATCCACAATGATGTTCTGTGATTCCCAATCCACATACATGGAGGATGTTCGAAATAAAAATCATTATTATTGGCGATTGCAGAGACGAAGCAGATATCGTACTTTTGCAAAATAAGAAATGAACATTCTTGATAAGAAGATGATGGCAAACAGACAGAGCAATTCCTACCAAAGGATGATGGAACATTACGACGATCTATTGACCGGACGGAAGTGGTGGTCAAGGATATATATGCGATTTATTTGGAACGAAGACACTAATCTCTTGGCTCGGAAAGTGCTTGATCTCATACCGGACGATTTTCGGGGACGACTGCTTGACGTGCCTGTCGGCACTGCCATTTTCACCGCCGAGAAGTATCGCCGGATGAAAGATGCCGAGATCGTTGGTTTGGACTATTCGGAAGAAATGATAGCCATTGCGGCTTTGCGGAAAGAGACAGAGGAGATAGCCAACCTGTCTTTGGAGCAAGGAGATGTCGGAGAACTTCCCTATGCCAACGAGATCTTCGACTGCGTACTGTCGATGAACGGCTTTCAGGCTTTCCCTGAGAAAGAAAAAGCCTTTGCCGAGATTTTCCGCGTGCTGAAACCCGGCGGTTGCTTCTGCGGCTGCTTTTATATCAAGGGCGAACGCCGATTGGCTGATTTATTTGTTAAGAAAGTCATGGAAAGAATAGGATTTTTCCACCCTCCATACGACACCTTCGCTGAAGCCGAAAGCCGACTTCGGAGTATGTATGGCGATGACGTGCTGACAGAAAAAATGGCTTCCGTCTGCTTGTTCCGCTGCGTGAAACCACAAAGAGAAAGCACTGAAAACGAACAATAACCCCAAAACATAAGACTATGAGCGTAACAAAAATCATCGACGAAGAAAACATCACCATCGTACAAGGAGTCAACGGCATTCTGCTACATCAGGAAGGGTGGATGAAAGAAAAGAATGACAGAAAAGGCTAAGCAAGAGGATAACCTATCCATCAACTCTTGATAAGGAATCTCTCTTTGAAAGTATAGTTGTATCCTACAAAAGAGCCTTCAAATTAGAACTAAACTCTTACCAAGTCTGTTGCGTGGATGGATAGATGTATCAAGGTATATAAAACATGGCAAACTCCACTTGCCTCCGTTTCACCAATCCTTTCAAAACTTTTCCCTTGTATCGGCAGAATGAAACATACTCTTGATAAAAGTTCCTGTTTCCAGCCTCAATTTTTCGCAGCAATCGGCTCTTGGGATGCTTGCCATATCCGAGCAATCGCCCCACGCCCACATTGTAGGCAAGCAAGGTCAGCAGCAGGGCATCCTTGCCACAGCCCTTGAAGTGTTCAAAGCATTTCCAAAGGTCGGCACGGAGCAGGGAGTCTGCCTGCCGTTCCGTCATATCCGCCGTGAAGTGCTCTCCTGGTTGCAGCCGGTGACCATATCCGACATAAGGAAAATCCTTCGGCTTATTATGAAGTCCCTCAAAGTATTTAACAATGAGGACGACACGCTCAAAAGGTGGCAAGTCTGCCAACCGCACCCTGTGCTGGGCAAGGATGGGCTGGCAGAATAAACATAAAATAAAAAATAAAGCAAAGTGTTTAGCTGTCCTCATCTTTCAATACTTTGGTAACTGTTGCGGAGGACTTTTCCTTATTTTCCGCCTTTTCGTTGTTGAAACTGAAAGTCAGTTGCTGCATTCTGCCGAAGTTGTCTTCCACATACACATCAATCGTCTGGCGGTCAGATGAGAGCGAGGTATAGTACAAGCGAAACACGTCCTTTGTAAGCGGATAACGGTCGTTAGGCTTGAAGACAGTACCGTTATCATTTCTTAGCAAGCCCTTGCCGTCAGACTGGAAATAACGTATCGTATAGCGAGTGTCAGCAAACTCACCGCCTCGCTTCAGTGTGCAGCGTATCTCAGCCGTCTGACCCCTTACGATGTCCTTCTGAACGGGCATTGTTTCCACCGTAAACGGATAAGACTGCTGAACATCCAACTCCCTATCACAAGCAGATAGGCAAAACACGGCAAGGGTCAGTACTCCCATTACCCATATCGTATTCAATATCTTCTTCATCTTTTCTTCTACTTAAAAGTTAAACCTTAGTCCAGCAGAAACAGCCGGACGGAAACAATGCACATCCGTTCCAAAGAGGAAACGTCCCTGCGCCTTTACAAGAAAGAGAACCCTGTCCGTGAGGAACACTTCCACCGAGCCATGCACGGCACCGCCATAGACAAAGCGGGAACGGTCGAGCAGTGTTGCCCCATCGGGCAGTAGCTTATTGTCCTCGTTCAGTTGCTCATAGCCACCCAAGGCGGATATGCCACCATAGAGAAACACGTTCTTACCTCTGTCGGAAAGAACAGGGTGCATATAGCCCACCTGTAAGAGTGCATCCTTGAGTTTTACGTTATAACTTCTGTACGGCATATTCTGCTGTTCATACTCTGCCATAACAAAGGTATAATTCTCACGCCCCAGATAACGGGTGAGTGCTGCTCCCATGCCGAAATTGTCAGCAGCAAGAAACTTTTCGCCTTTGATAAGCGGAACACTCCCTACGACCTCTACGCCCCTTTGCTTGGGTATCAGTCGCTGTGCCTGCGATGGCAAGCTAAAAGCCATTGCCACCGCAACGCAAACCGATAAAATGATTTTCTTCTTCATAATGTCTACCATTTCAGTTTGAGGTTATCAATCTTTTTTGCCAGTTGTAGGTCTTCTGCCGTCACATAAAAGGTCAGCGTACGACCGCCTTTTCTCTCATAGAGCGTCACTTCAAGCTGCTTGTCTTCTGCAAGAGAAAACTGTTCGAGTGCAAACACAGCGTGTTCACTACCCATGCCATGCACCTGCATCACCTGATGATAGGCACGAAGTGGCTGCAATACTTGCTCCTGTATGGCGGTGCGCTTTGCCATCTTCTTATCTACAACCTTAAAGGTGATAAAATCCACCGAGTACGGCATATTCGTGCCGTTTTCCATACGAGTGTGGAAATACAGCAAGCCGTTATGGGCATACAAGCCACGAAGCAGAAACTTCATACCGAACTGCTGTGCACCGATATGCTTGATACTACGTCTGTCGTTCTGATAGATAGTCTGCATCATCAGTTTTACTAACACAGGCGACTCGTTACCGAGTTCCTTAAAGTAAATGTCAGAGCGGTTGCTTGGCAGGCGTCCGTCCGTTGGTGACAAGAAGTCCTTCATCTCTATGCTGAGCTTCTCCGGCTCATCAGCATACTTTACGTTGAAAGCATAGAAAGAGCCGTCCTCACAGATGACACTCATATTGGTTTCCGTCTCAAAGTCCTTCACCGAAGCCTTTACACGCAGTACGTTCTCTGCATCCTCCGCCTTACCTGCAATGATGTTCTGTGAGCCCAAGTCTACATAGCGGATGGCAGAAGGGAAGATAAGATGCACGGTCTTGTCAAAGGTGACGTCAAGACCATACGGCAGTACGACACGCCCCGTTGGTATGGCACGGCTCATACCTTGAAAAAGCTCTCCCGAAGTAAGCGGACGGCTTGGTGTCAGACCATCATTGTTTTCCTGTGCTGTAGCTGTTGCTCCCACCATGGCAAGCATAGCCATTGATAAAATAATTTTCTTCATTGTTCCTTTTGTTTTGATGTTATTTTTACTTATCATTTTCGATTGTTTTATTTGGACTGAACCAAGAAAAGGCGGTAGCCACCCTTGAGCGTTACCTTAATGGTGCGCAGTTTCTTCTGAAGCAGCTGACTTGCGCCCTGCATCACCCCACGGGCAGCCTCGGAGATAATCTGGTCCTTGGCAGAGGAAGCGAAGGTAAAGGATGTGCCCATTGAACCGCCGATGTTCGCCCCGACTTCCTTAAGCGCATTGATGTCCTCCGAACCTGGTATATACACTCCTTCCTGTCCGTCTGTATCGTATGCCGAGAGTTTGACGGCTATGATATGGCCGTCCACCTCAATGCTTTTGACAAGCAGGTGCATACGGTTACCCTCAATCTTGGCGACGGCTATGAGTCGGCTCTGCCGTGGAATACGCAAGCCCTGTACCTTGGCACTTTCAAGCAGACGGAGCACGACATTATCGCCCTCTTTGAGCGTCGTTGTCCTGTCCACCACCACTTTGAGTGTATTGCGCATCGTGGGTACAGCCGTGCTTGCGAGCGAATGAAAGCCCATATTACGAGCCTTCTTGCCGTATTCCTCCATAAAGTACACATCGCTCATAGGCTGGTCAAGTGAAGAAACTATCTGCCTGTGCTCCGGCAGAACCTCCATTGCAGGCTTTTCGTTCTGCATGGTCTTGCCCTTAGCGGCTTCAGAGCCGCCTGCAGCTCCTTCCGTCTTCTCTTTTTCAGCAGTCAGACCGTTATTGAGGGTAGGTGGAGTTGATGCTTTAGGGAGATACTTCGCTGCCATCTGATAGCTCTTTTCCATCAAGGCAAGCTGCCGTTTCTCTTCATTGTCCTCCCTGCTGTCTTTGACAGAGAGTTCCTTTTTAAGGTTATCTATCTCCGAGCGCAGGGCTTCACGCTCCTGCTCGTGTGGGTCGGGAGCGTAAAAGGAGTTCAAGAGGCGATTGTTCTCTTCATAGCGATGCATGGAGCTTTCTATCTTTGCCGTAGAAGCAGCCGTCTCTGCACGCTGCGCCTCTGATGGAGCAGTGTTCTGTGCGAAATAGTCCGATAGTCTGCCCATCTCCTCGCGGGTCTGTTCCTCCTCGTGTGCCTTGTCGCCTAATTCGTAGGCTTTGAGCTTGTTTTCGGTGAGCTTTTCAGTCGTTGCCTGCGGGATGCTGTCATTGAGTCCCTGCTCCGCTGCGGTCTTATCCTTGCCCGAAGGTGCGAAGATAAACCACATCGAGAGGGCAAACAGCAGTCCCAAACCTCCGAAGACCAAGCCTTTCTTCATTTGTTCTTTCTGTTTATTATCCATTTTCCTTGATTGTTTGATGATGTTGTAGGTAAAAATTGCCGTGTAACTCGTGTAAAGTGCTGTCCGTCCGTATGGGACTGTCCGTCAGCTTTCCCGTGGGGATGGGTAGTTTCTCCGTCTTTGGAGGAAGGAAAAACTGTGCTATCATCCAAAGCGAGCAGAGCAGATAGATGAAGCTCAGCCCATAGACGATTTCCTTTCTCTGCCTTATCGTGAGTCTTTCACAACGATGGCGGAGCCACAGGTGAAAGCGCAGATAATGACGTGAGCGTAAAAAGTTTCTTTTCCTTGCCATAGCCTTACCGTTTATAAGTCTGTATGTCCCTGTTCTCCTTGACGAGGAAGTTCTCCATCAGGAAGCCTTGTGGGTTGTTGTCCGAACGGACAGAGTTCTGCAGCGTGCAGGTTGTAATGAGACTGCGCTCCGTGACGTTGCTCTGTCTGACGATGAACTGCCGTGCATAGGTCGTTACCGTATAAGGGTAAGTATTAAAGTTGCAGTGGATAGAGTCCACCTCTATGCGCTGATTGACATTACCCGATATGGCACGGTTATAATAGCCCTTCTCTGCCAAGTCTTTATAATAGTTGAAAGCCGACTTGTCACACAGGAGGAAGGCACGCTCCATATTCTTCTCAATAGCATCCTTGTCAGGCGCAATGGTGAAGAACAGCTCATGGAAGCGACGTACATGCTCCCTTGCCTCCACGGGACGGTTTCGGCTTGCATCCTGACTGAGGGCAAGCATGAGTGACTTTCCCTGGTCAAGCACATAGATTTTCTCCCGCTGCTCCTTGGCGAAGCTGTACGAGGCATAGACGGCATAACCGCTCACCGCCACGCAGACGATGGCAAAGACAAAGGCATAGAGTCTTATCTGTCTGAATGAAGTCTCGATATTACCAAGTGATTTGAATTCCATTTTTTTCCTTTCTTTATTAGTGATTACTTTCCTTTGAGCAGTGCACCCTTGATACGTCCACCGACATTTCCGATGACCGACCCTGCACCTGCCGCGGCATATCTTCCGCCCGTGTAGGCACTTTGTGCACCGCGCTGTGCAGCTTGATTGACATTGCGACCATAAGAGCCGATACCACCGCCGGCTTCGATAATCCAGCCTGCAACGGTGGGAACGCAGAAGTAACCTACAATGCCGATGAGGAAGAAGACGATGTAGTACCACGTCCCCGAATCAGGCAGGTAGTTAGGGTCACTGAGTGCTTCAATATCCTTCTCTATCATCAGCACCTGTATCTTGGTGAGCAGAGCTGTTAAGATAGAGCTGACGGGCAGCCACAGATAGACCGATATATAGCGTGAGAACCAAGCCGTGAGCGAACCCGACAACCCGTCCCACACGGCAATGCCGAAGACTATCGGACCGAGAATGGAAAGGACGATGAGCATGAACGTACGCAGCGTGTCGATGATAAGCCCTGCGGCATGGAACAGCAGCTCCATGAGGTCGTGCACCATCTTCATCACCCATTGCTTGGTCTGATAGGCAGCACGCTCGGCATACATACCCGCTATCGTCACGGCATCTTCAGGTCCGATGATGCCCATTTCCTCTATCTTCTCATCGAACTTCTCGTTGGAGACAAGGTAGGCTGTTTCAGGATTCCTAAGGTAGGCTTCCTCTTGCAACTTGTCCCGCTTGGCAGTAAGCTCGGCAAGGTTCCCCTCCTGCTGGTGTACCATCATCTCCGTTCCCTGCACTACGGGCGAGAGAACGGCATTCATCGTACCCAGTACGACTGTCGGGAAGAACATGATGCAAAAGCCCAGCACAAAAGGTCGGAGAAGTGGAAAAACGTCTATCGCCTCGGCACGGGCAATGGAAGCCCATACCCGAAGAGCAATGTAAAAGAGTGCGCCCAAGCCTGCAATGCCCTTGGCAATGCCTGTCATCTGGGCGCAGAGCGGCATCATCTCTTCATAGGTTGAGCGTAGCAGCTCGTGTAAACTGGCAAAATCCATAAGCAAGTGTGTTTAGATGTATGAATCACCAATGACCTGATTACCAATACCTGCTTGCCGTATTGCCGTAGAGTGCTTTGACGGAGGCAAGGTTGTTCTTTTCTCTTGCACGCACGTAGCTCACGGAAATGTTCTTCCTTGTGTAATACGACACGAGCGAGCGGTTTTCCCTCAGTGTGGTATAAATACGGTCGATTGCCTGCATACGCTCGTGGTCGTTCATCGAGAGAACACCCGACTTGACGATGGACTTGAGTTCCTTGAGACTCTCACCGCTCTGCTCCAGAAGCTTGGCATAGCCCGAAGCCATTGCAGCAAGTTCTGAAGGGCGGAAGTTCTTGTCCGAGAGCATTTTCTTATACGAGGTGACGTAAATCTCCGAGATGTCGCCCACCATCAGGATGCACTCCTTGACCTTGTAGGCATCCCCAATGAGGTTGTTCACTTTCTTCAGCGCATCGTAATACTTCTTGGTGTCGTTGTAGAGTTTTTCCACCTCCTTGAATCCGTCCAAGGTGTTCTTCACCGTCTTCGAAGCTGTTGCTATCTCCTTGACCGAATTGACGATGTTGCCGGCGAAGTTACCGGGATCGGTTACTACCCACTGTGCGTGGGCTTTTCCGCTGAATAAAAGGACGGTGCCCATCAGCAGCATTAAAATTCTTGTTTTCATTGTTCTTTTTGTTTATGATGTGAATACTATGTTTGTCTGAATGTCCACTAAGGGATGTCTATTCAGCTTGCTGTTATAGGGATAAGTTGGACAAGTTAGTCCAAGTATTTGGACACGACTGTCTAATTGATTGGACACGTTTGTCCAATTGTTTATCCACGTTTGGCTAAACCAATACATTTTTTACATGTCTTGTCCGATTAACGGTTTCGTGCAGCCCGTTTCTCTTGTGCAAGCTGACGAATAGCCGTTTCGATGTCCCCACCGAGCTGTGCCGCCCTGTTCATTACCTCCACCTTCTCGGTTTCCTCCGTGGTGTAGGTGAGGTATTCCTCCATGCTCACTTCCGTGGCATAGACAGCACTCTGCATACCGCCCAGCCCTATCCACACTTCCTTGTAGAGTCGGTTCGGGTCGTTGTTCTGGTTGATGGATAGTATCTGGCTCTTTTCCTTTTCCGAAAGGCCGAGCATCGCCTGTATGCCGTCGAACTTGGTCATGTACTTGCGCTGATCGAGCAGTATCTTGCAGTCGGAGTTGTTGATGATGCTCTCCTTGACGATGGGCGACTGAATGATGTCGTCCACTTCCTGCGTTACGACAATGGCTTCCCCGAAATACTTTCTCACCGTCTTGTAGAGATACTTGATGTAGTCCGCCATGTTTGCCGAAGCGATGGCTTTCCACGCTTCCTCGATGAGTATCATCTTGCGGACACCCTTTAATCGGCGCATCTTGTTGATGAAGGCTTCCATGATGATAATCGTCACCACAGGAAAGAGGTCCTTGTTGTCCTTCACTTGGTCGATTTCAAAGACGATGAAGCGTTTAGAGAGCAGGTCGATGTTCTTGTCCGAGTTCAAAAGAAAGTCGTAACGACCGCCTTTATAGTATTGCTTGAGTGTCGTCAGGAGGTTATTGATGTTGAAATCCGAGAGCGTCACCTTGATGTCCCGTTTCTCCATATCCTTGCGATAGACGTCTCGCAGGTATTCATAGAAAGTATTAAAACAGGGCGTAACACTATGGTCTGCACATATCAGCTCGATGTACGAGTTCACGGCAGAGCCAAGTTCACCTGCCTCGGTCTTCGTGATATGCTCATCAGCACTCTTCCAGAGCGTGAGCAGCAGCGTACAGATACTCTCCCTTTTCTCTACATCGAAGAAATAGTCGTCGGTGTAGAAGGGATTAAAGGAAATCGGGCTTTCATTGGTATAGGTGAAATAAACCCCATCTTCGCCTTTGGTCTTGCGGTGGATGAGTTCGCACAATCCCTGATACGAGTTTCCTGTATCGACCAAGAGGACGTGCGCCCCTTGCTCGTAATACTGGCGTACCATGTGGTTGGTGAAAAAAGACTTACCACTGCCCGAAGGACCCAAGATGAACTTGTTACGGTTGGTGATGACTCCCTTTTTCATCGGCAAATCCGATATATCTAAGTGGACGGGTTTTCCAGAAAGGCGGTCTGCCATCTTGATGCCAAAGGGTGAGAGCGAGTCCTTATAGTTCGTCTCTGCCGTAAAGAAACAGAGGGCAGGCTCGATAAAAGTATAGAACGACTCTTCTGCAGGAAAGTCTGCCGCATTGCCGGGAATACCCGCCCAGTAGAGCGTTGCCGCATCAATGGTATTGTGACGTGGGTGGCATTCCATAAGAGCAAGTGCAGAGCCTACGTCATTCTTAATCTGGCGAAGTTCTTCCTTATCGCTGCTCCATGCCAGTACGTTGAAGTGGGCACGGATAGATGTCAGCCCCTGTGAGTGGGCAATATTGAGATACTCCTGTATCCATTCCTCGTTGATCTGGTTGCTACGGCTGTAGCGTGCCAGCGAGTGCATGTTTCTTGCCTGCTTCTCGAAGCGTTCCAAGTTGGCATCGCTATCCTCGATAAAGAGGTACTGGTTATAAATGTGGTTACACGGCAGCATCAAGCCCACAGGCGAGGCAAAGGAAAGTCGACAGTCGCTTCGGTCGGTGGATAACCGCTCGTATCGGCTGTCCGTGCTGACTGTTGTCGGCAGGTCATCCGTATCACTGAGTGTATGCAGACAAAGCATATTGTCGCCCACACGCACAAGGTCTGCGCCTAGACGGATGTCCTCCAAAGACGCGTGTCCTTCTTCTGATAGAGAGAAATACCTGTCGAGTAGTCCGCCCTTTTCATTTGTGCCAACTAACTCTTCTTCTGTCATGCGGACAATCCTTAGCTGCTCGGTATCGTTGATGATACGCTCGAACTGGTCTACGGCTTCCATGAACTTCATCACCTCGTCCTTGTTGGTAATCTCCTTTGGTAGCAGGTGTCCACGGCAGAGCGAAGAAAAATTGCTCTGTTGTGCCATACGCTGCTTGTTGGTCTTGGTAAGGAAGAGATAGACTGAATGGTGGAGATACGGACGTTCGTTGAAATGCCGTTCAGAGGAACGGGCAAGGAAGCTCAGTCCGCCATCGGAGAGCTTTCCTTGATAGTCCTCCTTGATGAACCAGTCCTGCTTGTGTACGATGCTGTAATTGGGTAGCACCTTGATTGCCTTATGCCAGGCAGAGTGCATTGCTTCGTATTCTGTAGAGGTGACGGTAAAGAGTTCGGGCAGCTCCACACGGAAAGCCACCGTGATGTCAGCATCCTTGCTCACCATACACCCCTGCTCTATGGAGAGTAGCGGGAACTTCGATTCCAAGGTAGTTATCTTGCTTTTATTTCTCATTTCTTCGCTTTCTTTGGTTGAAGGTTACGGATAAGGTGGCAGACCGTACGGCGGTTCACAAGGTAGCGTGGGTGCATACGCACTGCTCCTTTCTTCATCAATCCATATTGCCCGTACTTTCTGTTCATGGTGAACGTTTGCCACACCACTATGGTGGCACCCACTACACCTATGACAAGACAGGCTATCTGACTGATGCCGCAGAGATAGAGAATGACCACGAGAATGAAGACTGCCAGCAACCCTCCTGCAAAGAGGAAGAGGTACTGTGCCTTCAAGCCCTTGAATTCCACCGTCCGGCCTACACCCTTGTTGATTTCAAATGCTGCCATCGCCTTACAGGAAGAAACTTCTCAGGATAGTGGCAGCCACGATGAGGAAGATACATGCACCGAACCAAGAGGCTGCGGTCTTGCTCGTATCGGGGTCACCACTTGAGAACTTGTTATACACTTTTATTCCTCCAATCAACCCCACTACCGCCCCTACGGCATAAATGAGTTTCGTGCCGGGATCGAAGTAGGAGGTTACCATTTTCGTTGCTTCATTGATTCCGGCAATGCCGTTGCCTTGTGCGTATGCTCCTATGGCGGTAGCCGTCAGCAGTAACAGCATTGTGATTTTCTTTTTGTTGTTCATTGTTCTTTTTATTTTAAGTTGTTAAATGAATTGTTTTCTTTTAGATAGAGGTGGTAAGGGGTGGCTCGGTTTTATCGTATGACAGATATGGGATGATTGTTTTACTTTTGAGCCACCCCTCGAACACTGTACAATATGAACAAAAACACTAGTTTTACAGATAGTATGAAAGTGGACGCTCGTCTTCTTCCGAAGCATCGCTGTTGCTGCTCTCTACGTTTGAGTCTGTTTCAGAATCAGGAGAAGAGCTTATATTACTTTCCTCTAATTCCGCTTCCTCCGCTTTGCGAATGGCAGCAAGGAGCCTTTGATGGTCTTGCTCCTGTCCGAGTGCGGCTTCTTTCATGTATTCCATGAGCTCAGTCCCTCGTATCGCTTGCAGCGTTTCGTGAACCTCCGTTTCGCTTTCCTCATCGAGTGCATCGTCATTCCTGTGCCAACCGTTGACACGGATAATGTCCCTTGCGAGGATACTGGACGGTGATACTTCGGGCAGAGAATCGTCTGCTATCAGGCTTTCACTTCGTCCACCGATGTCCAATTCCAGTTCCTCACGGGCTATGGTGTCCTCATCCGGTTCGTCCATCGTATAATCGACATCCATCTCATTGTCGTCCTCCTCTGCGGTACTTCCTGCTTTTTCGGTCGCGCCCTGCCCTGTTTGGGTGTTTTGCCCTGCAAAAGTATCAGAAATTTTGGCTGAATTTTCAGACGAGGAAACAGCGGGAATTTCGGGGACAGACGGGGAAGTGAAAGGTTTGCTCCTGCCTACCAGAATATGGTGGGCACTGTCTATTTGCTCTTGGGAAACAGAAGGCTTGGGACTTTCACCTTGCTTGCCAGCTTTCTGTTTCGGGGTGTTCTTACCTGATAGGGCTGCTGAGTCTTGAAAAAGCCTCCACAGGTATGCGATGCCCAAAATCACCCAAACAACACCCAAGAAAAGGAGAATATCTAAAAGAACAGTTTCCATATTCACAGGTATAAAGTGTTTTTTAATTTCTGCTTGTCTGCAATCTCATTGATAAGCTCCTGATGAGTTTTGAGGTGATTGGTAAGGATATTCTCTATGTAAGCCGTCAACGTCGTTTCCGCCTTTGTATCGCGGAGAACATTGCGGAGTATGGTTAAGGTCTCTGTGTTGATCGTGAACCCCGATTTGTTTCGGGACCGCCTTGGAATAAAGAACTTGGCTTTGTAATCCTCCCATTGCTCCTCTGTACTTTGCAGCATAAAGTCAGCAAGGTAATCCGTATCTGTAAAATCCTTGCTGTCTTCCATAAGATGCTGAGTTCCGGACGCTGTTTTCTTTACCTGAGTGGGATTGTCCGTGTTGTCTTCCTTGGTATTCATGTCTCTTATGTAAACCTGAAAGAAAATGACACAGCAATATATAATCAGAAGAATATTGCTGAATACCAAGAATAAAATCAGAAAATCGTTTGTTGTCATAATATGTTATATTGTTATGGTTGTTTTACGCCGTTGTCTTGCCGTGGCATTGTTGAGCAGTTCCTTATGCTCTCTGAGGTGCTCACGCAAAATGTTGTCTATGTATGCAGCCATCGAGATCCGTTCACCCAAGTCTTGCAGCACGTTCCTTAGTACCTGCAAGGTCTCCACATCCATCGTGAAGGCTGTCTTTTCGCGGATACGGACAGCGTGAAAATAGCGTGTCCGGTAATCGTCCAATGAGAGTACCTGAGTCTCATGCGGCACTTTCCTTGCCCTTTCCGCATTCGTTTCTTGGAGGACGGGAGTATTCCCTTGAACCGGCATAATCTCCTTCGCCTCTTGTTGCTCGTTTTCTTCATCCTCATCGGGCGGGTCGAAGGCAAGCGTATCCTTGGGCTTTCCTTTCATCATGCCGTCCTCTGACATCTCCTTGAGCTTGGCTTCCAAGATTTTTCTCCGTTCGTCAATCCGTGCCATTGTCCGCCTCCTTCTTTAGTCTGATATGCGTGAGCAGGCTGTCAATCATCTCATCCAACCCCGTGCCTGCACGTTGGGCTTTGCCCGGAGCCAGATAAGTGGAACGGAATGCCCCACGAAAGCCGTATTGTTCCAACTCGTGACAGAAACGGTGGGCGGCATAGACGTGTTCGTCAAACAGCGTATAGCCCTCGTTCCTGATGTATTCGCTGTATTTCTCTATCAGCGTGCTCTTCACCCGTCTGTCCACCTTGTTCCAAAGGAGCATGACATCCTTGATACGCGCCCCGGTCATCGACACCCCCAAGTCCTGCATGGTCTTGGCATAGGCAAGGCAGGAGACCATTGACTGTACGTCGGCCTCGATGGGGGAAAGGATATAGTCCATTTCTAGTGAGAGTTCCAGCAGATCACTCGTCCCCGCATGCCCGGGAAAGTCGAAGACCACCAGTTCGAAGCGTTTCTTGGAATTTTTGCGGATATGTTCTTCAGCCTTGGCTATGGCACTCTTCGGGTCGGCCTTAAGAACACGGTAGGAAACACGTCCCAATGTTGAAAAATAGTTGTTCATCTGCTGGGAAACCAAGGGATCGCCCTCGACAAAAGTCTTTTCCCTTTGGCGGAGCTTATAAAAAGAGTCCTGCGAAAGGTCGCAATCCACGATGAAGAGTTCGATGCCTTTCTCATAATAGAGGATGCTGCTGACGATTTCTGCCAGCGTGCTTTTTCCGACACCTCCCTTCTGGGAGGAAAAGCCCAGAAAGATGGGCGATGTATTTGTCTGTTCCATTGCGATAGATATTTTATTTGTTGAACTGTCTTTTGGGCGATATGCCGTTTGAACGTTTGATTGTCCGATAGAACCATCGACAGTTTGTTTTATCGTTTGTCTTGCCGATCTGTCGGTCATTTGTTTTATCAATCATTTGTTCTATCAACCATTCGGTTTGTCAAGAGTTCGAGAAATCTACATCTCGAAATGTCGAACTATCGAGAAATCGAACAATCTATTTTCCGAACTTTTTATCGTCCTTTTTAACGTTTGTTCGAGTGATTGTCCGCTCGTTCTGTCTGCAAAATAAAAGCTTTTTCGATAGATTTTTCTATGCCTGTGAAATGGAGGGAAATATGAGGAAAAAGAGGGAATATGGCTGATAATGAGATATTTGGAAATCTGCCGTAACTTTGCAGGCGGATAGGGAACATGGAGGTAAACTACCCGAAGCGGACACCCTTACAGGTGGATGCTTCATTCGCATCAACTCTTGATACCAGCAAGGTGTGTCTTTGTCCGACAAACTCCGTTTCTGCCGACAAAGACCCTTGCCCCGAGGGGGGAGAGAATTACTCCAAAGTCGTAATTAGATAAGGATAAAAACAATGAACGAAAAGATAGAACGATGGGACAGATGGGATACCCGTCTTCCCAAGCCCAAAGACCAGCAACGGGCGATTGATTTGTTCCATAAATCAGGTGCGGAAACCAAGTCGGATTTTGTGCGTGGTCGTATCCTTGGAGAGAGTTTCAAAGTGATTACGGTGGACAAATCTGCCGTGGAATATTACCGAAAGCTCTCAGAACTGACGACGCAAATCCATAAGATTGGCGTGCTGTATAACCAAGCCGTGCGTGCCATCAACAGCTATCACAGCATAAAGACTGCACAGATTATGCTTGAGAAGTTGGAGAAATTGTCGGCTCAAATCATTGCCTTACAAGAGCAGGCTATCAATCTAACCATTGATTATAGAAAGAAGAAGTATTGAGAATTTAGTTAGAAAAATGATAGCAAAAATTTCAGCAACGGAGAACCTTGGAGGGGCACTCGGCTATAACTTCAAAAAGGTGGAGAAAGGGGAAGCAAGCATTCTCCTTGCCGCTGAGTTGTATCAGGACAGAGAGGGACGTTATACGATGGAGGACGTGCTTGCCGACATGGAGGCATTGATACCCAAGAAATGCCGAACGAAGAAGACGGTGTTCCATTGTTCCCTTAATCCGCATCCGGACGAGAAGCTCTCAGATGAAACACTCACGCAGATTGCCAAGGAGTATATGGAGGCACTCGGCTACGGCAATCAACCTTATATCGTGTTCAAGCACAGCGACATCGCCCGTGAGCATATACACATCGTATCACTTCGGGTGGACAGTCGTGGGCAGAAGATTAATGATAAGTTTGAGAAACGGCGGAGCAAGCAAATTACCGATGCCTTGGAAAGGAAGTATAACCTTATTCCGAGTTCAAAGGTTACTGAGAAGGCAGTAGCAGAAACGCCCAAGGTAGATATTGGTAAAGGGAATATCAAGGAGCAGGTGGCAAGCGTTGTCCGCATGGTGCTGAAACATTATAAGTTTTGTTCATTAGGAGAACTGAATGCCATCCTGAGTAAATATAACCTTGCCGTGGAAGAAGTGAAGACGGAGTTTCGGGGAAAGAAATATGACGGACTGGTCTATGTTCCGACAGACGACAAGAGCAATAAAGTAAGCACACCCATCCATGCCTCGGACATCGGCCGTGGTGTGGGCTATACTGCCGTACAGAACAGGATGCAAAAGTCCAAGCAAACCATCAAGCCACTGATACCAACCGTCAGGAACAAAGTGTTACAAGCTATGCGCACCTCTCCCCAGACAGAGAAAGACCTGCGGAGCAGATTGGAGGAACAAGGCTTGCGTGTGGTAATCCGAAAAAATGACAATGGAAGAATTTACGGCATTACCTTTATTGATGACGAGCAAGGTGTTGCACTCAACGGTTCACGATTGGGAAAGGGATATGCCGCCAATGTATTCAATGGCTATTTTTCCAATCCTACGCACAACCCATTCTTGGTTGAAATGCTGTATGGTGGTTCGTCTGTTCGTTTGGAACCATCGCCAACCGCTCATCCCTTGCAATCAGATACGGAAGATGGAGACAACCTTGTCGATGAACTCATCGAGGATATAGTGGGTGACTCTTTCAGATCTACGGGCAATGATGATTGGAAAGAAGCGGCATGGCAGCGTAAACTTCGCAGGCAAAGCAAAGTCAATCTCAAACGGAGGAAAAGATAAGTAGGTATTTCAAATTTTGTTTGAACAGTATTCAAACGCAATTCAAATAACGATAATACAACAAATATAAAAGCAATACGATTATGGCACAAGAAGATGATTTAAGGGCATTGGGTAAGGTTATGGACTTTATGCGGGGTATATCGGTGATATTCCTCCTTATCAACTGTTATTGGTTCTGCTACGAGGCATTTCAGCAGTGGCATTTTACACTCGGCGTCGTCAACAGAATTCTGATGAATTTCCAACACACGGCGGGCTTGTTTTCGTCTATCCTTTGGACGAAACTCTTTTGTGTGGTGTTTCTTGCTTTATCCTGCCTTGGGACAAAAGGCGTGAAAGAAGAGAAAATCACATGGCCAAAGATTTGGGCGGTGCTTTTCGCAGGTTTTGTGTTCTTCTTTCTCAACTGGTGGCTCTTAGCATTGCCCATCGGCAAGATTGGTGCAGCTACGCTATATATCTTCACGCTGTCCGTTGGTTATATCTGTCTGCTGATGGGTGGCGTATGGATGAGCCGACTGCTCAAAAACAACTTGATGGACGATGTATTCAATACGGAGAACGAGAGTTTCATGCAGGAAACACGATTGATGGAGAATGAATACTCGGTAAATCTCCCTACACGTTTTTACTATAAGAAGAAGTGGAACAAAGGTTGGATTAACGTGGTCAATCCCTTCCGTGCCTCAATGGTGCTTGGCACACCGGGTTCGGGTAAATCCTACGCCATTGTGAACAACTATATCAAGCAACAGATTCGGAAAGGCTTTGCCATGTATATCTATGATTACAAGTTTCCCGACCTTTCCGAGATTGCCTATAATCACCTGCTTCATCACTTGGATGCCTATAAGGTAAAGCCGCAGTTTTATGTTATCAACTTTGACGACCCACGCAGGTCTCACCGCTGCAATCCCATCAATCCTGCTTTTATGACGGATATATCCGATGCCTACGAGAGCGCATACACCATCATGCTCAATCTGAACCGCTCGTGGATACAAAAACAGGGAGATTTCTTCGTCGAGTCTCCGATTATCCTGCTGGCTGCCATCATCTGGTTCCTGAAAATCTATGAGGACGGGAAGTATTGCACCTTTCCCCATGCCATCGAATTTCTCAACCGTCCCTACGCACAGATATTCCCGATACTCACTTCCTACGATGAACTTGCCAACTACCTTTCTCCTTTCATGGATGCTTGGGAGGGCGGAGCGCAAGACCAGTTGCAGGGACAGATCGCCAGTGCCAAGATACCGCTTTCACGTATGATAAGCCCTGCACTTTATTGGGTGATGACGGGCGATGATTTCTCGCTCGACATCAATAACCCTAATGAGCCGAAAGTGCTTGTAGTTGGTAACAATCCTGATCGACAGAATATCTACTCGGCTGCACTCGGTCTGTATAACAGTCGTATCGTGAAACTCATCAATAAGAAAAAACAGCTCAAAAGCTCGGTAATCATAGACGAGTTGCCGACTATCTATTTCCGAGGCTTGGACAACCTCATTGCTACTGCACGAAGCAACAAAGTGGCAGTATGTCTTGGTTTTCAGGACTTTTCACAGCTTACCCGTGATTATGGCGACAAGGAAAGCAAGGTGATTCAAAATACGGTAGGCAATGTGTTTTCCGGGCAGGTAGTCGGTGAGACGGCTAAGACGCTTTCCGAACGGTTTGGAAAGGTCTTGCAGCAGCGGCAGTCCATGACCATCAACCGCAACGACAAATCAACATCTATCTCCACACAGATGGACAGTCTTATCCCGGCAAGCAAGATTTCCAACCTCACACAGGGCATGTTTGTCGGTGCCGTGTCCGACAACTTCGATGAGCGCATCGACCAAAAGATTTTCCATGCGGAGATAGTCGTGGATAGTGCCAAAATCTCCGCCGAGATGAAAGCCTATCAACCAATCCCTATAATCGCGGACTTTACAAACGAAGATGGCTCCGACAATCTCAAAGAGACCATCGAAGCCAACTATAAACGCATCAAACAAGAGATTCTCTCACTTGTGGAATCGGAGAAGGAACGCATTAAAGCGGACCCGGCTCTTGCCCACTTGTCTAAGGAGTAGACCATTTACCAACCGATGTTTCCGAGCATCTGTTCCTTGCAAAGGTTTCCGAGAAAAGTTACCTTACTATTGGGAATAGAAAGATATATGTTCGAGAGAATATCTTTCGGACTGTATGTGTACGTCATTTTCTTTAATTATCAAAAGGGCGTGGCACCTGTTATGCACCACGCCCTCGATAAAAATGGATTTAATCATCCCACAGCGATGACGGGCGGCGGCTCGGGGCGTCATAGTCATCGTCGTCCTCCTCGCCGTCAAAGAAGTTGTTGCCTTTCGAGAGTGCAGGCCCCGTGGCGGGGTCTTCACTGATGCCCACGCTGAGGGAGCCGGCGAGGATAGAGTTTTCTAATGTGATGGGGACCACTTTAATTTCCGGTTTGATGTAATTGTTCATTTTTTATTAATTAACTGTTTGTTTTAAATCATCGGGGGGAGCGCACCGCCCGTTTCCGTGGGATTCGGAACGTGATGAATCACGCCCCTGCGGCGTGCCGCACCCCCGATGAAGAGAGACTTCTTTTTTTATTTCACTATCACCTTGCGACCATTGACGATATACACGCCGGTGGGAATCTGTCGGCGCACGCTGTCGTCGAGGCGGTCGGCCACGCGCTGTCCCTGGAGGTTGTACACCGCACCGTCTGCCGCACCGTCTGTCGCACCGTCCGTCGTGCCGTAGATGCCCGTGGTCTCGCCATCGAAGACGATGGAGAGCCGCTTGGCACCCTCATGGCTGTTGTAGCTGATGTAGGCGCGGTAGGCAGGCACCGTGACGGAGGGGTTGTTGGACGTTACCTTGTGGAACAGGCCGTCGGCCTGCAGGATGTAGGCGTGATCGGAAGTGAGCCACCAGTTCACCACGTCATGCACCGCACCCTTGAAGTAGTAGTTGCCGGCAGATAGGACGATGCTGCTACGGTCGGCCTTCACCTGCAGGTTCTCTCCGCCGAGCTGTGGCGTGCCGTCAGCCACGAGCAGGTAGGGCCTGTAGGCTCCGAGCGTGCCGTTTACCTCCTTGAAGTGCACCGCGGTGCGGCTTTCCTGTCTGTCGGCAAGGGTGTAGGCCTTGAAGCCCTGCACGGGCAGGTCGTAGGGCAGGCAGAGCGTGGCCTTGCCGGCGGCGAGGGTGCGCTCGTAGCTTGCCTTCGCGGCGGTGAAGTCGAGCCCGATGGGCAGCGACTGTCCGTCGGTGAGGCGGAAGTCGTCGCACGTCCAGCCGTTGTTTTCCTTGTTATAATACACATAGTTCGGCTTCGCCTTGTCGGTCTCGCAGTAAAGGCCCGGCCACTCGCCCAGCACCTGTGCCCAGTGGCAGCTGTCGGTACGGTCGCCTTGCAACTTCTTTGTCACCTCGCCGCTCTTGAGTTGCTTCTCGACTATCCGCTCACCCTGTGCTGTGCCGCAGGGGTTGAGGTAGTAGCAGTTGTTGAGCGTGGGGTTCGGGGCGAAGGTGTAGCCGCCCTTGGAATTGTTCGTGCCGGTGTAGAGGCAGTTGTCGAAGGTGCAGGTGGCGTCGTCTGCCTGACCGCATACAAATCCGCCCATGCCCTGCCTGCTGTTGTCGGTGGTGCCATTGAGGTCGCCGGCCACGATGCAGTCTTTGAAGGTGATTTTGCCTTTGCTGTATGCTGCGCGCACCATTCCTGCGGCGCAGTAGGTGTCGTTCTTGTCGCCGTTAGTGATTTTCACATCGCTGACGCAGCCCGAGAAAGTGGTGTTGCCACCCGCCTCGAAAGCAAATACGCCCAAAGGCTCGCTGTCGGACGTCATCTGCCCCGTTACGCGCAGGTTCTTGATGGTGGCATTTGTTACAGAGGGGAACAGCGCGATGTAACCACCGCCGTTACCGTTCCAATCGATCGTGATGGTGTGCCCCTGTCCGTCGAAGGTGCCGGAATAGCCGGTGCTCTCGCTGCCTATTTTCAGGAAGTCCCCGCCGAGGTCGATGTCGGCGGTGAGCCTGGCGTTGAGTTTTCCCTCCCCGGATCTTACGAGCTCGCCGAACTTCTTCCAGTCGTCCTTGGTGGCGATGCTGATGTCTTTGAAGACCACGTTTGCCACCACGGTGGTGTTGCCGGTAACGGTAGAGGACGCCGAGAAGTCGCCCTCAAAGCTGAGCGCGTAGGTAATGTTGGGAGCGTAGTCAGCACCGAGCAGCTCCTGCACGGTGGGCAGGCTGACGGTCTGGCCGCGGTTAGCGTAGCGCATGGCCTTCACCTTGCCGTTGAGAGTGAACTTCACCTCGTACACCTGTTTTGCAGCCTCGGCGGTGGGCTGCGGAATGGTGTCGGTGCCGAGCACCTGTCCCCACACGGTTTCCTCGCGCGTGCCCTGCAACTTATGAGCCACATAGCCGTTCTTGAGTTGCTCCTTGGTTACCTGCGTGCCCTGTGCCTCGCCGCAGGTGTTGAGGTAGTAGCAGTTGTTGAGGGTGGTGGTGGCGCCGGAGGTATTGGTCGGGGCGAAGGTGTAACAATTGTTGTTGCTGTTGTCCGCGTTGTTCGTGCCGGCGTAGAGGCAGCGGGTCAGCGTGCAGGTGCCGTTCTGGCTATATACAAATCCGCCCATGCCTTTCTGCCCTTTCTCGGTGGTGGCGTCGATACTGCCCTTGACGAGGCAGTCGGTGATGGTGACGCGGGCACTGGGGAATATATAGGAAATCAAGCCTCCAGCCCCGCATCTGTCGCTGGTATAGCTGCTCGTGATGTTCACCGCGCTGACGCAGTTCGCGACGGTGATGTTGCCGCCAGCCGCTTCGTCAATCAGTCCCGACAGATAGAAACTGTTCGACCGGATGGAGCCTTCGGTGCGCAGGTTCTTGATGGTGGCGCCATTCACTCTCCCGAAGGGGGCGACGTCGTTGGCCGAGCCGGCATCCCAGTTGACGGTGAGCGTGTGGTTCTGCCCGTCGAACGTGCCGGCATAGGGCTTGTTGGCAGTTCCCGCCATCGTGATGTCCGTTTCGAGGTTGACGTCCTTCGTCATCTTCGCATCAACGGCGGTCTGTCCGTCTTCCACGAGGGCGCAGAACGCCTGCCAGTCAGCCTTCGACGCGATTTCGTAGCAGTCTTTTTCGGTGATGCTTACTGTCACCTGCCTGTCGGCTGTTACGGTGGTGGAGGCGTTGAAGCCGTCGGCAAAGGCGATGGCATAATAATGATGAGGGTTGTAGCCCGTGCCTAAGAGGTCCTGCGCCGTGGGCAGCTCGACGGTCTTTCCGCTGTTGGCATAGCGCGTTGCCTTCACCTCGCCGTTGTAGACGAACTTTACCTCGTACACCCGCTTCGTGGCGTCGGTGGTAGGCTGCGGAATGGTGTCGGTGCCGAGCGTCTGTCCCCACACCTGCGACTCTATGCCCTTCTGCAACTTATAGGCTACGTAGCCGTTCTTCAGCTGCGCCTCGGTGATCTTATCGCCCTGCACTTTGCCGCAGGGGTTGAGGTAGTAGCAGTCGGTGAAGGTGGCGCCGTAGCCGTCCTTGCCGAAGGTTTTGCTGTATTTGTCGTTGGTGGCGTTGTTCTTGCCGACGTAGAGGCAGCGAGTCAGCGTGTAGGTGCCACCATTATAAAAGACAAAGCCGGCCATTGCTCTGTCGCTTTCATCCGCATTGTCGGTGATGCTGCCTTTGACGAGGCAGTCGGTGATATGAACCGAGGCCTGGTAGGCTACAGCTTGAACCATGCCCGCGGCATTGGATGAAGCCAAACCACTGCGCCCCCCCGTGATGTCCACGTCGCTGATGCAGCCCGTGAGGGTGGTGGTGCCAAAGGCTCCATAAACCATTCCGGACAAGTTGTAACCCTTCGTCGTGATCTTCCCTTGGGTGCGCAGGTTCTTGATCGTGGCGTCCTTCACAAACGCGAAGGGGGCGATTTGGTTATCTTTGCCCGCATTCCAGTTGAACGAGAGCGTATGTCCCTGTCCGTCGAACGTGCCGGTGTAATAGAAAAAGGCATTATAGGAAGGGGAATTGAGGTCTTCTGTTCCTGCCATCACAATGTCCGAGCCGAGGTCCACGTCCTTTGTCAGCTTGGCGTTGAGGGTGGTCTGTCCGCTGTTCACCCGATTGCAAAACGCTTTCCAGTCTTCTTTCGATGCAATCGTAATGGTCTCGCTCTCGTTTCCGGAGCCGCCCTGCGCCCACGTCGGCATCGTCAGCACGAGGGCAAGCAAGAAGAGGCTGAGCCTCTGAATGATGTTTTGTTGTTTCATATTGAATTTGAAATTAAAAAAATAAATATTCTTTTGGTTATCGGGGGCGTGGCGTAGTTACTACGTTTTCCGGAAGACTTCCTTGTATATTTCTGTCCGTTCCCGATTACGTTGCACGAGAAAGTTGATCGTATCTTTGGAAAGAGAATCCAAAAGATGTTTGTGTGCCAAGCCGTCGAACGGTTTTTCAAACGGACGGAGATAAGACAACTTTTCCTTTCGCGTGGAGATTTCGGTGAACTTTTTATCCATCTCAAGTGAAAAGCCAATGATGAATTCTCCGCTTTCATTTCTTAAAATATATACCCAACAGTTGTTTTTCATTTGCCATAATCTCATTTTCTTTATGAATAACTCTTTTTGCTAATTATGAATTAAATATATTTCTACTTTCTCATTTTCTCATTTCGCATTCCTTTCTGCTGAATTTCGCATGCCTAATGGTGCTCTTCTGAGCAATTCCACAAGAAAAATCTTTGCGAGAGCAGCAAAAGATGATGCAAAAATAGCATAAAGAGAATTGTTATTTTAAGGATTATGACAGAAAAGAGCATTTTAAAGGTATTTCCGCCCCCCTAAAAACCTTAATACCACCTTAAAAACACTTAATAAAAAGCTTGGTAAAGAGAAAATAAAAACGTATCTTTGCAGTCGTTATAAAAAGTAAAAACAGCAACAATGATCATTCATTTTCTCACAGAAAAGGTATCGGCATTCCTACGGTCGCGCACTACAAACACCATTGAGCGGCACCGCGTCATCGTGTATTTGCTCCACTCTGTACTCGTTGTTACCGTCATCTCCTTGCAGTTCATGGGGCTTGGAGGTTCGCAGGAAGCGTTGCCCCAGACGATGAGCGGCATCCATCTGGCGATGTGCCTCCTTTCGCTGTCGCTCTACCTCACGCGGCGGCTGACGCTTTCCAAGGCTTTTTCACTCGTGGCGCTCGTGGCACAGTGTACCATCGCCGTGCGCTTCTTTTATTTCGCTACGGTGCGCCCCGACCATTTTCTGCAGCTCATCCTTATCAATCAGATAACATCCCTGCTGGCAATCTTCTTCCTTGTGTTGAGCTTTGTCCGGCTCACCCCCTTTATCGTCTCTGCTATCAGTGTGGTTAGCTACGGTTGTGTGGCAGCCTATCTTCAAGAGCCTTCGCTTTGGCGCCTGTTCGGTTTCTTCCTCTTCGTGCAGTTTTTCCTCTGCACGCTGGGCGAACTGCTGCGATATAATGTGATGAGTGTAACGAAGGAAAATACCGATTTGCATCACCGTGAGACGACACTGATGCGCGCCGTCAGACTGAATAAACGGGAAATAGAGGCCTACCTGCGCATGAGCAGCAACGACCACCCATCGCCCGAGGACACCGACTGCCTGTTTTCCATGCTCAAGCCGAAATCGCAACGGAACCTCGTCAACGCCGTGCGCCTGCATCTGAAAAAACACTTGATGGATGACTGCGATCTGGGACACCACTTTCCCTGTCTGACTAAATCAGAAACGGATGTGTGCCGCCTCATTCTCGCGGGAAAGAAGCGGAGCGAAATCGGCCTACTACTCGACAAAACCGAAAACAACGTCGACGTGACGCGTAACCACATCCGCAAGAAACTCAATGTACCCACTGACCAAGACTTGCAGAAATTTCTCATCAATTTATTGATAGAAAAAGAATATTCGAAAAAGGAGGAAATAAATAAATAAGTTCCTCTACCGGAAACGTTCATATTTATTTATAACATGCCATTATCCGCTTTCCATACAGATTCGGATAATGGTTTCTTGTTTTTCCCCTGTATTTCCCGCTTTTCCCAAAAGTTTTCCAATCTCTTCATATACCTATAATTTAGCCGCTTGATAACAGTATTCATCATTAAAATTATCAAGCAATGGAATCAAACAACAATGACAACTATGTGCTGGTCTTGGAAGACCGCACGGAAGTGAAGAATGAGCAGGAAGTGGGTAAATTGTCCGTCGTATCCGGTGTTGACGACAAGGGAAATCTCAAGACCACCGAGGCTGTCGCTGCCAATCAGGCAGCGTTCTTGAAGTTCAACAACAAGGACGGACTTCTGAAGAATTTCATGGCCAACTTCCTCAAACAGTTTAATAACCCGACTCACTTCGGATTATACAAGGTATTGGCAGACAATGTGGAACAGGGCGTGGACAACCTGCGTACCATGCTGCAAAACCGCGAGAAGCTCGAAAGCAAGCAGCAGCTGGCAGAGATTGGAGTGTCCTTTGATGATTATCTGCCGCAAAAGAAGAATACCACTGCCATCGACCACGAGAAAGTGGACTGGAAGATGCTCGACAGTCTTGGACTGTCCCGTGAGAGATTGGAACAGAGTGGAGAATTAGAGAAAATGCTTAACTGGCAGAAGAGTAATCTCATCACAATTGCTGTTCCTATCGGCGAGACCACTATCTACACTGAAGCACGCCTTGCGTTCCGTACGGACGATAACGGCAATATCGGTTTGGCTATTCATCCTCTGAGAAAAGAGCCACAGCTTGACTTTCCCTATATGGGCTACAAGTTCTCTCCCGAAGAAAAGGAGCAACTCCTCACTACGGGTAATCTGGGCAAGACCATCGAGGTAACACCCAAGAACGCCGAACCTTTCTCTGCATACGTTTCTATTGACCCGCAAACGAATGAAATCATCGCCCTGCGTGCCGACCGTGTGAACATCCCTAAGGAGATCAAGGGCGTAACGCTCTCTGATGCCCAGTACAAAGAACTTGTGGAAGGCAAAGCCGTGAAGGTGGAAGGCATGACTGCCAAGAGTGGTAAGTCCTTTGATGCCACGCTTCAGGTCAATGCCGAGAAGAAAGGCATTGAGTTCATCTTTGACAATAACCGTGGATTTAAGGAACGCCAGCAGCAGACACAGCAGCAAGGCGTACCACATAAGCTCTGCGGCTTGGAGCTGTCAGATAAACAGCGTGAAGCCTTGGATAGCGGTCGTACACTATATCTAAAGAATATGGTGGACAAACAAGGGCAACCTTTCAACGCGTACGTTCGTATGGACAAGGAACAGAATAGACCACGTTTTTACAAGTGGAATCCTGACAAGAAGCAGGAAACCGGCAAAGAAAAAGTGGTTGCCGTAGCCGAAGAACACAAAACACAGGTAGCCGTGAATAACCACGGTAAGACTAACGAAGCCACCAAGGATGTGAAAGAACCACTCAAAACGGGACAGATACAACCTACTGGAAAAGCCACACTAATTTGACCCACCCTGTCAAAGTATTTTAGACCCAGTAAAACGATTTATTATTGACCCACTAAATGCCCTGGTCGGGTGGGTCATTTTATTTCGCTATTACTTGGTAATATTCTTTGCTTTTATCTTTCTAAGACTCTCTCCAGTTAGTTCTATTTGATATGAGGTATGCACAATTCTATCTAGTACAGCATCTGCCACGGTAGGGTCGCCTATTGCATCATACCAGTTGTCTACAGGAAGTTGAGAAGATATGATAATCGACTTCCTTTCATGCCTATCTTCTATAATATCAAGTAATATAGGACGCTCTTTGCATCTACAGGTACAAGGAAGGCATCATCGAGGATTAACAAGCGACATCGCTCTATCTTCTTTAGCTCTGTTTCTAACGTTCCTTTGTTCTTGGCAACCTTAAGTGTCCCCAGCAGCTTTGACATGTTAGCATACATCGTTCTAATACCATTTTTACAAGCATGATAGCCTATAGCTGTAGCGATAAAACTTTTACCAGTTCCTGATGAACCAGTAATAAATATATTGCGTCCTTGCTTGATAAAATCAAGTGAGAGTATTCTCTCCATTTTGTTTTGGCTAAGGTTGCGATTGATATTATAATCTATTTGCTCAGGATAGGTTTTATATCTAAACCCTGCTGATTTTATGAGTCTTTCAATGGCTGCTGCAGAACGATAGTCCCATTCTCGAGATAAGAGCCAAGATAAAAAGGCATCTGGTGTCATCGTATCTGCAATTGTAGTTGTTAGACTTTCTTCAAAGGCAGTTGCCATACCCGTAAGCCTCATTCTATGCATTAAATCAAGAGATAACTGATTCTTATCCATTTCTTGCACAATAGGTGCTGTCTTATTATTATTTAGTTCCATAGTTGTTTACTTTAATTGTTTGCTATTATTGGATAATTGCTTTGAGAAATAATCCTTGCCTCGTATGTTCTTATGAGTTTTTGGTTTATATTCAGGAGATAGCTCCATATTATCTTCATCCATAGATATATAGGGAGCATCATCACCCTTCTGTAGTATATCCTTTATCTCATTATAGCCATAGCGTCGTCCTTCCGAGGCACAGTTACAAGCTGCTACTAGACGAGCCATGCCATACTTCTTCTCCAGCGACATGATACCACGGCAAGAGCGGAAGGCTTTTGGTGGATATTTCATCTGCGTAGCGACTTCCTTGAGATAAAGCAGAAGGATGTTGTCTATTTGCCCTGCCCGTTGATATATTTCCTCCAAATCCTTTTCAAAGCTACCATGATGACCAGGAAGATTATGTGCATCTTTCTGTGAGTAGGTATAGGGAGTATCATCTCGCTGATGGATGGTAACTAACTTTAACCCATAGTAGATTTGAACATTGTCATTATCGTAAATAAGCTCCATACGTTTGCCGATATACTCTGTTGGAACACTATAACTATGCTTTCTTAGCATAACGAAGCTATTAGCCATGACAGTAGCAGACTTTCTAGACTTCATCTGATAGCGAGCGGTAGGAAGAGGACGAAGAAAATCTTTTTCCATTTCCTCAAATAGTTCTTGACGGGATTCCTTACGCCCACTCAATCTACGGCTGTTAAATGCTTCTAAAGATGTGCGTATAGCAACATTAAGTGATTCTAGATTATGGAAAATTTGCCCTTCAATATCTACATATACCGACCGATACATTAGCTTTACAGCATTCTCAACCAGTGCCTTGTCCTTGGGACGGCGCACCCTAGCTGGATAAACAGCCATGTCATAAAATTCAGCCATAGCAGCGAAGTCGTCATTGATAACAGGCTCATTACGATCACTGCGGATAACGGCTGATTTTAAGTTGTCAGGCACAACAGCCTTGGGTACACCACCAAAGAAATGAAGAGCATTCTCGCAAGCAACGATAAGGTCTTCCTTCTTCTGCGACCACACTGCCTCGCAATAGGTGTAATGACTGCATGGAAGGGTAGCCACAAAAACCTCTACCTTCCGCACCTCACCCGTCTGTTCTTCGACTATCTCTAGCTTATCACCTGCATAATCAATATACATCTGATCGCCAGCAAGGTGCTCTACATGTCCTACGGCTCGTGTTTGACATCTGTAGGCATGGATTGCGTGTTTGAAAGTAGAATACTGGTAACCATTAGGATGAGTTTTGAGATACTCCGTGTGAAGAGATAAGATAGAAACACCCTTCTTGCTAAGCCGTTTCACATAATCAGGAACAAGTGCCTCTAACTCCAACTTGCGAGCAGAAGGCGGACGGTTACGAGAATGCCCATCTGAAAACAAGTCCGCCAGCTTATCATCTGAAAGCGACAGAATTTGCTCCATGGACAAGCCACTTTCTTGGAATTTACGGACATACTTGCGGAGGGTGTTACGAGATATATGGAAAGTACTAGAAATACTTCTTATTCCCATACCAGATGCGTAACAGCGCAATAAATTCTTTAATTTTGTCATATAAATAATAGTTTTATGTTTTTAATGCCGGCCAGGGCAGTAACACAAAACTACAAAATGACCCTAAAAAACTAGCGTTTCAAAGGGTCATTCTTATTTTGGTGAGGTGGGTCTCATTATTTTAACCTTACTGGGTCTAAAATACTTGCCAGGGTGGGTCAAATTAGTGTGGCTTTTCCAGGTCTTTTTCAATGTATTTCACGAAATGTCATCATATCATACTCTGTTTCATACTCTGAGGGGCTTATAAATGGTGGCATCAAGCCAAAAACATAGAGGGGCGATTATAGCCTTGTAGCCATAACCGCCCCTCTGAATACCTGTCAATGTGAGACATTTATGCCTCCTTGCGCTTCAAGGTTATCTTGTCCACCACCTGACACATCTGCTGCGCTGCTATCTTGGAATAGATTTGTGTGGTGGTAATGTTCTTATGTCCGAGATAGGCTTGGATGACAGCCATGTCCGTTCCCATTTCCACGTGCAGGCTTCCGAAGCTGTGGCGGGTACAGTGAAAGGTGATTTTCTTGGTTATCCCTGCTGCCGTGAGCCACCGTTGGAGTGGTCCTTGCAGCATCTTGTCCTTGAAATCCTCAAAGATAAGTCCCTCGCCCCGTTCTCCCAGCAGTCCATAGGCTTCATCACTGATGGGGTTATGCACTATTTCTTTGGTTTTCTGCATACGGGTGGTAACGAACATCCTGCCGTTGGTGTATGGTTGTATCTGCTGCCACGTGAGCTGTCTGATGTCGCTCTTTCTCAGTCCCGTAAGACAGGCGAAAAGAAAAGCTTTTTTCAAGACCTCCTCCTCACAGGGTGTTTCGGCAAGCCGTATCAGTTCCTCTTGGCTCAAATGCTCCCTGATGGTGGGAATGCACTCGATGCGGTCTAAGAAGCCGTTTGGGTTCTCCTTTATCTTCCTGTCACGGTAGGCGGTGTGCAGCACGGCACGGAAAGTTGACCAATAGCCTGCTGCGGAGTTGATGTGCAGCTTTTGGTTGGTGTGGATGGATTGGGGTGCATCAAGCAGGTATTCCATGAACTTGCGGCACAAATCCACATCCACCTCCTCAAAGGTGCATTTGCCGTTCACGAACCGCTGGAAATGCTTGTATACGTGCTGCCACTTGATATTCTTGCGGTCAGCCAGTCCTTTGAAATAGGCAAGGAAATCGCCCTTCATCTTGGTCTTGTCAAAAAAGCCGTTGTTTTCATTGAAAATGGCTTCGTAGCGCTGGTTGCGCAGGATGACCGCTTTCTTCATCATGCGTGCGTTGAAGTCCCGTTCCTGCTGGTTTGCAGGTTTGGCGAAGATGTAAATTCCTAAGGCTTCACGTGTAATCACTCTCATGGTGACATTGTCACGGTAGCCGGGATAGTAGTCAAGGCATAGTGAATACTGTGTCCCGTTCTTAATCTTGCGCTTACGCAAGGTAACTGTTTTGCATTTACTCATAATAATTATGTTTTAATTGGTTGTATACATTTTGGAGTTGTATCCATGTTTCCGATGGCAAAGGAACAACGTGAAATATCCGTGAATACCTCCACGATACATCATTTTGAAATAATTTTCGATAATCCCGATTTTTCACGGTTATTTGTTCCTTTCAGCCATGACACGCTCCACATCTGAGCGCAAAAGCAGGTTTTTCACACCCACCTTTATCTTTTCGATGTGCTTCACCTTGACGATATGGCAGATGTTGGCTGACGAAAGACCATAGATTTGCTGCACCTGCTCAACGGTATAGTAGCGTTCATCGTTCACAAGGTCAGTTCTGCGGAGTTCGTTCAAATGTGATTTGGAGTAATAGGTACGCCCGTACTCTCTTTTAGTGGGTATCTTATGGCGATAGGTGTAGGCACGGAGTGCGGTCGGCTTCATGCCGAACAGTTCCTCCACCTCCTCGGTCAGTAGCCAGTCGGTAATTTCGCTAATATCAACTGCCACACCGAAAAACTCGTCAATATGCTTCTTGCTGTAATAGTTCTTTCCTGCGATACGGCAGATGGGGATATGGTTACGCTTGGCGGAAGTGTAAAGCCATGACTGCTTTACCTTAAAAAGGGACATCACCTCCTCGCCCGAATAGAAGTCCAACACTTCTTCGCTTTCCTTTTCCCTTTTTTCTCTTTTGGCAGGTAAGGAAGATGAAGATGATTTCCTTGGTGTGGAGGTGTTGCCGGGCAGGATGCGGTGATAGGGATTGCCCTCCAACATCTGCTCGATGTCGGCTCTGCGGATGAATGCCATGCGGTTGCTGATGCGTGAGGCTTTCAGCTTGCCGATGGCTACAAGTTTGTAAATGTACTGTCGGGAACAGCCCATGAGGATGGCTGCTTTGGAAAAGGTGAGATACTCCTGATGCTGTATCTCCATCAAGGGTTGGGCGACTTTGAAGAGGTTGTTCTTCTGCATCACTCTGGCTCGTTTGGCTTCTGCCTGACAAGCCTCACTGCAATATCTTTGCATACCGCTTCGGGTTACAAAGGACTTGCCGCAAAAACTGCATTTTCTGGTTGCTTTCATACCGTTTTATCGTTTAATGGTTCATTTCTTCAATCCTATATCTCTGAAATGGTAAACGGATGTGAACGGAAGTCAACCATTGTCGCTTTTCTACACAGTGTGACTGTTTCCGCATATCGGGGCGGTTATTGTCGCTTGTCGTAAACGGTTGTAAACCCTTGTCAACTGTCTGCACGGTGTGACAAAAAACAAGCCCCGCAAATTCTCCACGTCAGAAATACGTCTCAAAAATATGTGGAAATTTGGGAAGCGACAAATGGCAACCGAAAAGTGTTAAATTTTAGAATATGCTGGTAATTAAAGATTTACACTCGGATATTTCTGATTAGTTTTGGTTGTTCTATGGTTATAAATACAGTTAAGAAACAATAGCGCTCCCATATTGGATATATTCAGGAGCAACAAAAATAAAGGTAATAACTATTTTTGATGATGTATGTATAAATATGCGACTCGCAATTTCGGCTGCCTGCCAACTTCTTCTTCCGCCTTTAGCAAAGAGTGCGAAAGAATGTTGCACTCTGCATGTTTATTAACATCTTTTATTACCCCCCCCGAATTTTTAACACTTTTTATTGGTTCGCCGCGCACTACTCTCTCTCCGCCTTTTTTCATCGCAAGAAAAGGTATGAGAGGAGTATCGCCATACCCATGAGTGTCGTGTGACTTGCGCACAGTACTCGTATGTACGAAATAGCAAAAGCAGGAAACGCTACAACAAAAAACTATGAAAACAACCTATAGTCGTGTAGCACTGATAGAGATTAAGACAATAAAAGACTATGTAACCGAAAAACGAACACGCTTATGGAGGAAAAGAGCGAAAAGGTCTGCAAGTTCCAAAACGAAGTGCAATAAAAGGTCACTCACAACACTGACCGACGTCACTCACAAACAAACTTGGGCAGGCAACAATACACGAGATTTTAACCAATTAGTATTAATAACATAAATTTTAAGAATTATGACAGAGATAATTGACACTCAAGAAACAACGAGAGAGAAAAAACAGTACGTTCGTCCAGAAATCACGATGATACCCATGCAGGCAGAGTGTACGCTGCTGGCTGCAAGCGGCCAAAATATAAATATTGGTGCAGGTGACGCTGGCGACGGGGATAATTTAATAGAAGACTAACCTACAATATATTATCAATAGCAATGAATACATTCTTTACACCAAAAACGAGTAAGATGAAATGGCTCTTATCCTGCGTGATAGTGCTCTCATTTCTTGTTTCATGCGCTGATGAAACAATGCTTAATAGCACAGATGTTAAGCAGACTACAGAGAAAAACATTGGTGAAACTTCAAGAATTGGCATTTCGGGTAATGCCTGTGTAGAGCTGGCTGATGTATCCTCCTCATTGGATGGAAATACTACAACCACACGTGCCGTTTCTGTAAATTCAAAGTATCTTCCAGTGATAGAAGGCACCGAACTCAAAGCACGAATCTTTATCGTACGTGTAGACAAAAACGCCAAGACGATGATTGACGGCAAAGAGGCGATGGACGGCAACAAGGTGGTGCTTGGAGCTGGAGAGGTAAAATTTGACAAAGTAAGCTACAATAGCGATGGCTCTATTGACGTAAAAACTAACGACATGGTTGAGTTTCATTGGCTCAACGACAAGGCATTTACACCAAAGCAAAATGAGGAATGGTATGTGTGTGGCATCATCGGAGGCGAATATAACCCAGACTTTGACAGAGAACGCAAAAATATGAGTCTTGACGACAAGACAAGGAGACGTGCAGAAAAGCTATATCATTTCTATGTAGACTTCGACCCTAATCACTCTCCATACCACAACCAACTTGATGCTAATGGAAACATTCGAGTTACCGTACCTTATGCCACAGGCTGGATGAAATTACAGATGAAAGATGGAAAAATCAATTTTGACAAATGGAAGTTTAGGTTATTGGGAACAATGATACGCTTCAAGGTGAAGCGCAATACCGACTTGGTAAAACCAGAGGGACATAAATATGCCTTTGCCAGCTCGCAAATCACTGCCCGAGGCGGTTTCCTGATGATGCCTCCCAGCCTGTTCCGCTCCAATGCCGATCTTGCTATGGACATTCTTTCGGTCTCGATTGCGAGTTGCGCCCTTGGACGAACAGCATTGAAAGCAACTTCTACTGGATGTACGAAAATGACAGGCAGATACATTTCAACAATCCTGGCAACGTGAACCCACTCGACGAGAGCGCAGACTACGGTTCGCCACTCTACGAGTATCGCTACACCTTCGATGCCTCTGCCATGCGCAAGGGAAAGGAGAAAGCCGAGTACGACGAGTTCTACGTGTGGGGTATGCCCATACCTAAGCTCAACTACATCGGGCAAACCATGCTTACCGCCGAGCGTGGAGGATTTATGCTGGGTAGGAAACAGAAAGGCAACCCACGTTATCCGTACGCTGATGAATGGTTGGTTGGGCAGTCAAAACCTCAGGAATGGTCGGGCGAGTTCAAAGTTCTCGATTTCAAAAGCAAAAAAGTTAAAGGCTGTGGCTTCTCCACGGAAGTAGGTGTGTGTCGTCCACGTTTTAGTGAGATGAGAGACGGTAAGCCTGCCTATCCGTGGGCAAACCCTTTGGAACGCTTGGCGGTAACAAACAGCAAGACCGATGAGATGGGCTTCCACGACACCAACGCACCACACCCCAACGAGGCTGATTACGGATGGGTGAACAACTGGTCGCTCAAAAGTGCCGATATGAAAATGCGCTTTGCGCTTAACAATGGCACCATGAAGCCACAAGATTACCATCTTCCCACTGGCGAAGAATGGGGAATCGCCTTGCCTAATATCCTTACAAGCATCTATAATGGTACTTTGCCTATAGGTCTTACAGGCTGGAATAACATCAAGTCTGCTCCCAACCCTTACTTCGAAATGTTCGACCCAGAGGAAGACGACATGCGCCCCATCATCACAGCTGGCGAAACACACAACAGCAACAAGGCAGATATTCAAGAAGAGCGGTTTTGGAACAATAAACCTATCTTCTACTCCTACTTTATGCAAGATAAGAGCCGGCTCGAACTCTACGCCATTCGTTTCTACGGCAACAATAAGGAGGCACAGTCGCACAAAGACCGCCGTCCCTACGGCAACCGCTATCGCTGTGCCTATCGCTGGAGGTTCATGGACGCTGGCGGTCCCGATGCCACCAACGACGGACAGGGCATGCGCCTCGTGGTACAGAGCCGTTGGATAGGCAACGCCAACGTAACCGTGCGCGACATCATGGAC
Source organism: Prevotella melaninogenica (assembly GCF_018128065.1). Classification (NCBI taxonomy): domain Bacteria; kingdom Pseudomonadati; phylum Bacteroidota; class Bacteroidia; order Bacteroidales; family Prevotellaceae; genus Prevotella; species Prevotella melaninogenica. Next base: position 1,541,440 of record NZ_CP072360.1, read on the forward strand.
GACAAGTGGTGGGGAGAATGTTCGGACAGCAACCCGCTCTATCGTACCGACTGTTATCGTGTTTTGCCCTGCGTAGGCTACCCCTTCCCAAAAGGCGGAGCTACATGGCGCATGGCATACTGGTCAAGAACACGCTGGAAATACGACACCTACGACAAGGACAACGAGCACAGCAACAAGACATTCTGCTACCGTGTGCTATCCAAAGACGGCTTCGACCGTGGACATAACGATAATGCCACCCTGCACTACGGCGTTCGCCTCATGGTAAACAGAGACGTGGACGAGTTCGGCAAGCGCGCCCCACGCCAGTTGCAGAAAGACAAGGACGAGCAACGACTCATACGTCGCAAATAGTATCTAAGGTGAGGGACAATGCGTGTCCCTCACTATAGTATATAATTTTATGTTAAGGAATGGCTAAAAATAACAAATACATGTTGGTTCCTATTGGTGAATTTATCCATAACACTGTGTGTGGTAGGCTTCTATGCTTCCCTACTTATATTTTTAGCTTCCTTACCCCCGTTATTTACAATATTTAACAACCCGGATTGGGTATGTAATTTTGCGAGGCTGTGCATCTCGAAGTCCATAGATGACTACGAGATGCATTTTGCGTGTACATAGACTTTTGAAAAGAAGACCGCTGCAACTCAAAGTTACATCATTCCATTTCTTTCCAAAGCGTACGATAAATGCCAATAGTTAGGTTTTGGAAGTTGCCTATTATTCACTATCTTTGCACCTTAAAAAATAAAAATACATAGGATTTACTATGATTTCAGGACAAATCGCCCTTCAATGGGGTAAAAGAACAATCTATAATTTGACGGTGATATATGCGCTGTTATCCACCATGCTTCTATACGGATGCGACGGTGACACTACAGTGAATAGCGAAAGTTCGTCTCATCAATCAACCACGATACGGCTTACAATAGAAGTCCCTAATGGTGGTGTAGATAACACCAAGATGGTAGCAACAAGATCCTTCACCTATGGTTTTGAGGGAGATATGGTCCCACCGAAGATGCGGCTAAAAGAAGGCGAAACAACTGAGGGACTTTGTGTTATCAGAAACGAAAACCCCAAGATACCAATAAAATTAGTACAGGTGAAATGGAAAACGCATGATGGTGTCTTGTGGTGCGACACTCTCAATGCTGACGTGGAGGCTCCTCACGATGAAAAAATTGGTAATTGGCAGGCGTGTTTTCTACTTGGTCATGGAACCTACGATGAGAAGACGCACAAAATAAAAATGGGCGTAGAGCGTTTGGCACGCCCCATAAGCCAAAATGAGGAGCAACTATGGAACATGCCTTACCTGTCAGCTTGGTTGCCCTTGAAAACGAGCGACGGTTTACACCTGCGTTCGCCACATGTGAGTTTCAAACCGCAAGGAGCGTTCATACGCATGAGATTGACAAATGATACTAAACATGACATGAGCGTGGCATCACTGCGCATGCGCCCCACTGACGATTCCATGCAGGCAGCACCATTCGTGTGGGAGGCAATGTGGCAGACTGATGAACGAGGGGATGCGCCTGTCGTTTCTCCAGTTTTGCAGAAAAGCGGAGAGGATTTCGAATGTCCACTCGCACAACCACTCACATTAAAACCGGGCGAGACATCAGCCTGGTATGGCTTCTGGAGTATGCCCATAGGTAAATCCGTAGGGTATTCGGGCAATTACTTCGTCGTACCTGCAGAAGAAGCCAAGATACATCGATCGCCATGGTGGCTGTACCACACTCCACTGGAAGGAAAAAGCAATGCGCAAGGCCCCGTGGCAGGTCGAACCTACACGCTCTCACTGAAACTGCGGCAACTAATCTCCACTACCTATGCCAACTGGATGCAGGATATGGAGGACGACCGACTGGTGTGCAAGATGTCCATACCCGGAACACACGATACAGGAGCATGGTCAGGCAACTGGTGGGTGAAGACGCAAGACAAGGACATCAAGGGGCAGCTCGAGAGCGGCATACGCTTCTTCGACATACGCTTGGTGCTTGCAGATGGTGTGCTAAAGCTATGCCACGCCAGTAATGTATTCGACCGCACGTTCCACAAGGATGTATTGCGTGCCACCGCCGATTTTCTGCGGGAGCACCCATCGGAAACGGTTATCATGACCATCAAGCGTGACCACGACTACGACAAAGATGGAGGTAACAAGTACCGTACGGCAGTGGGTAACGTGTTAAGGGCTGATCCCTACGTTACACCATACATTGCAGGATCGTTCAGTCCGACACTTACAATGGGAGAACTACGAGGCAAGATGCTCATCTTGAGCCGTGAGGGCTGGTACTCCACCAACTCGGGGTGGATAGACCGCTGGTATGATAACAAACAATTCTCTACCAATATCTACTCCACCAATCACAGTCGTACCACGCTGAATGTGGAGGACACTTACAGATGCGCTGCTGGCGACAAGGTGAATCTCGTGCGCCAGAACCTGCTAAAAGCCAGTGAGGCGTACGGTGGTGCGGCACCCGACTGGTTCATCACCTTCTGCTCGTACACGGGTCCAAACGGCATAGGCACACCCAATGCCGTCACAGGATACGTTGATCCGCATGTGATAAATATTCTTAAGGGAGACCATCAGTTGCGTACAACGGGTATACTGCTTTTCAACTTTGCAGGCTGGTGGGACAACGGACTCACCAACATCGCCATCAAATTCAACGATACTGCCACACCGCCGCTCAAGCAGTGGTAACAAGTTGGGGCAAGTCAACACACCAGCCGAGCCGTGCGTAATCCCCCCCCCGCGTGTCGGCACGGCTTCATAGCGGATTATTAAACATCATAAAACATATTACAGTCATGCTATATGCAATTATCATCTTCGCAAGTTTCTTTGTATTACGCTTGTTCTCCCTCGCTTTCTCAATAAGGAACGAGAAACGTCTCATCAAATGTGGAGCTACACAGTACGGAAAACGCAACTCCCTACTGCTGACGCTTGCCCATATAGCCTACTACTTTGGTGCCCTCTATGAGGGATATACCAGCAATATGGAGTTTGACAGGACCTCTGTCATCGGCGTGGCAGTCATGGCATTCGCCTACATCATGCTGTTTTACGTCATCTACAAGCTGAGTGACGTTTGGACAGTGAAACTCTACATCGTACCCAACCATCGCATCAATCGTAGTTTCTTGTTTCGTACGGTGCGACACCCAAACTATTTCCTCAACATCATACCAGAACTGATAGGTGTGGCGCTACTCTGCCATGCTTGGACAACGTTATGCGTAGGTCTGCCCCTCTACGGCTACCTGCTAATAGTTCGCATCCGTCAAGAGGAAAGAGCCATGCGACACCTGCTATCGTAACGATCGTGACCGACGTCGATAAACTTTATAAAATACTACCTATCATCAGGATAACTTTTATAAACAGGACAGCAATCACAGACAGCCGTGAGGCATCAAGGGGGGAGGAGTTTTTCTTTTCAGAAAAAACTCCCCCCCTGTGTGTTTCATCCAATATTCTTCCAGATGTCGTCACTCACGACGCTGACCGACGTCGGTCACGGTTATTGGTAGCTGACATTCGAGCTGCAAACCAAAAAACTTATCGTTGATGTGCTTTCTCATCCATAGACTTTCTCTTGTAGGGGAAGTTTTTTTTTGTTGGTACATCAAATCTTCCTCTCATTTTGTTTCCCACTTTTTCCCACTATTTCCTCACAGTGTGAACGTTTGGTTTTATCCGTTTAATTTTGCCAATATATAACATTATATATTCATCAAAATGTAATATTTATGGAACCAAACAACAATGACAACTATGTGCTGGTCTTGGAAGACCGCACGGAAGTGAAGAATGAGCAAGAAGCGGGAAAAATCTCCGTAGTATCGGGTATCGACGACAAGGGCAACCTCAAGACCACAGAGGCTGCCGCTGCCAATCAGGCTGCGTTCTTGAAATTCAACAACAAGGACGGACTTCTAAAGAACTTCATGTCCAATTTCCTCAAACAGTTCAATAACCCGACTCGTTTCGGACTGTACAAGGTTTTGGCAAACAATGTAGAACAAGGTGTGGACAATCTTCGCACCATGTTGCAAAGTCGTGAAAAGCCAGAAAGCAAACAGCAACTGACAGAGATTGGAGTATCCTTTGACGATTATCTGCCGAAAAAGAAGAACGCCACAGCCATTGATGAGTCGAAGATTGATTGGAAGCAACTTGGTGACCTCGGTCTTACCCGTGAACGACTGGAACAAAGTGGAGAGTTAGAAAAGATGCTTTCTTGGCAGAAGAGTAACCTTATTACTATTGCCGTACCTATTGGTGACACGACCATCTACACCGAAGCACGTCTTGCATTCCGCACGGATGATAATGGCAATGTCGGCTTGGCTATCCACCCGTTACGCAAGGAGCCACAGCTCGACTTCCCCTATATGGGTTACAAGTTCTCTCCCGAAGAAAAGGAGCAACTCCTTGCTACGGGCAACCTTGGCAAGACAATCGAAGTAACGCCCAAGAACGGCAATCCTTTTTCTGCCTATGTCTCCATCGATCCACAGACCAACGAAATTGTTGCCTTACGTGCCGACCGTGTGAACATTCCCAAGGAGATCAAGGGTGTAACGCTCTCTGATGTCCAGTACAAAGATCTTGTGGAAGGCAAAGCCGTGAAAGTGGAGGGTATGACCGCCAAGAGCGGCAAGTCTTTCAACGCCACCCTGCAGGTTAATGCCGAGCGAAAAGGCATTGAGTTCATCTTTGACAATAACCGTGGTTTTAAGGAACGCCAGCAGCAGACACAGCAGCAAGGTGTCCCACATAAGCTTTGCGGTTTAGAGTTATCAGATAAACAGCGTGAAGCATTGGATAGCGGTCGTACACTATATCTAAAGAATATGGTGGACAAACAGGGACAATCATTCAATGCCTATGTTCGCATGGACAAGGAACAGAATCGCCCACGTTTTTACAAGTGGAATCCTGACAAAAAGCAAGAAACCGGCAAAGAAAAGGTGGTTGCCGTAGCAGAGGAACACAAGACACAGGTTGCGGTCAATAACCACGGCAAGACCAACGAAGCCACCAAAAATGTGAAAGAACCACTCAAAACGGGACAGACACAGCCTACTGCTGAGCAGAAGCAAAAGCAGGACGAGAACAAACAGAAGAAGTCCCGTGGACGTAAGATGTAACCTTTAATTCTATTATCAACTATGATTACTTGTATTATTGCCGAGAAACCCTCGGTAGCCAGAGATATAGCCCGTATCGTAGGGGCTAATACCAGACAAGACGGATATTTAGAAGGTAACGGCTATATGGTTACTTGGGCAATGGGACACCTCATTGCCCTTGCCATGCCCGAAGCCTACGGTTTTTCTGCCTATAAAGCTGAAGACCTGCCCATTCGTCCCAATCCATTTCAGTTAGTGGTACGACAAGTACGTAAGGATAAGGAGTATGTATCAGACCCAGCAGCACTAAAACAGCTCAAGGTGATACGCTCCAGCTTTGACAAAGCAGACCGCATCATCGTTGCTACCGATGCAGGACGTGAAGGTGAACTCATCTTCAGATACATCTATTCCTATCTCAATTGCCATAAGCCTTTCGACCGCTTGTGGATTTCCTCCCTCACCGATAAAGCCATCCGTGAGGGACTTTCCAACCTCAAACCAGGAAGCAGTTACGACAATCTCTATTATTCCGCCAAAGCAAGAAGCGAAGCCGACTGGTTGGTGGGTATCAATGCCAGCCGTGCATTGTCCATCGTCCGCAAAGGCGGCTATTCCTTGGGACGGGTACAAACCCCAGCTCTTGCTATGGTCTGCCGTCGGTACATAGAAAATCGTGATTTTTCTTCCGTCCCCTATTGGAAACTCTCCGTAGCAGCAGAGAAAGAGGGCGTATCGCTGAAAGCTGTGAGCAGTAGTGCATTTGACAATGAAGCCGATGCACAGTCCGCTCTCGCCATGCTTCGCGAACAGAGCCGGCTTACCGTGACTTCGGTCGCAAAAAAGGTGGGACATACGTCGCCACCCCTCTTGTTCGACCTTACCTCCCTACAGAAGGAAGCCAACCGAAAGCACGGCTTTTCAGCAGATAAGACCCTCTCAATCGCACAAAGCCTCTATGAGAAGAAAATCACGACCTATCCCCGCACCGGCAGTCGATACATCAGTGAAGACGTTTTCGAGGAAGTACCCACTTTACTTGGCAAGATAGGCACTGCACTTCCGACACCACTTAACCGCCACTCGGTGGACAACGGCAAGGTAACTGATCACCACGCCATTATCCCTACGGGTGAAACAACATCGGGACTATCGACAGATGAAACGACCATCTACCAAATGGTAGTCCATCGTTTCATCGAAGCCTTTTCTCCCGATTCAGAGGAGGAGAGGATGCAGGCGGAACTGACAGACGGTACAAACACCTACATTTGGAAGGCGTGCCGAAGTATCTCCTTGGGCTGGAAAGCCGTGCAGCATAGTACTGGCACGAACGATGAAAAAGGCAAAGAGGAAGAAGAACAGACTTTATCCGTATTGCCCAATCTAATAGAAAACGAGGTGTTACCACTGCTTTCTTCAGAAATTACCGAGCACAAGACCAAGCCCAAACCGCTCTATACAGAAGCGACTTTGCTTTCTGCTATGGAAAACGCAGGGAAAGAGGTCGCAGATGCAGAAAGTAAAAGAGCAATGGCAGAGTGCGGCATCGGTACACCAGCCACTCGTGCCAATATCATCGAGACATTGATTCTGCGAGACTATATCCGAAGAGAAAAGAAAACGGTAGTCCCGACAGAGAAAGGCTTGGCAGTCTATGAGATTGTCAAGGATAAACGAATTGCCAATGCAGAGATGACAGGCTCGTGGGAACTGACCCTTGCCGCCATCGAGGCTGGACAAATGCCACCCGAGAAGTTCGCACAAGGCATCAACTCCTATGTGGAGACGATTTGCGAGGAACTCCTTGCCCTTGCTCCACAGGTACAAAAGTCCTATCCCACCTACCACTGCCCCAAATGCAGCAATGAGAGTGTGGGCATCTATGCCAAAATTGCGAAATGCAGGCACGAGGGCTGCGACTTTCACATCTTCCGTGAAATCTGCGGCACGTTCCTTTCCGAGGACAATATCCGTGATTTGATAACTACCGGGCGAACGCCTATCCTCAAAGGCTTGACGAGCAAGGCAGGCAAGAAGTTCAACGCACGTCTTGTTTTGGGCGAAGACCACACCACCGCCTTTGAGTTTGAAGGAAAGAAAGGAAAAGCACGAGGGAGATAGTTACCACAGACTCAGAGATAAAACAAATTAGTTGGGAGATAGGAAAAATTATCTTCCGACTAATTTTTCCTCTCCATCTTAAACAGAAAAATTATGGCATACAATAAGAAAGCAGTCTTGGAGGGCAATACGGAAGCCATCCGTGTAATCCTCCGATTAGAAAAAGAACGACGTGAAGCCACCGAAGCCGAGAAAGTCCTGCTCAGAGGTTATCAAGGTTTCGGTGGTCTGAAATGCGTGTTGAACCGTTGTGATAATCCCGATGACCTCCGCTATTGGAGCGCATCGGAGCAAAACCTGTTCGCGCCTACCCAAAGGCTCAAACAGATGATTTACCGTGATGCCGTCGATGCCAGCACCGCCAAACGCTATTGGGAGAGTATCAAGGCAAGCGTACTGACCTCCTTCTATACCGACACCCGTATCGTCTCCGCCATTGCCGAAGCCCTTAGTGCTGCCGACGTGCAAGTAAGAAGGTGCTTAGACCCTTCAGCAGGTATGGGAGCCTTTACCGAAACCTTTGCCAAAAGTGCCGGTATGGTCGATGCGATGGAGAAAGACCTACTGACGGCGCGCATCACACAAGCCCTTCATCCTTACGGCAAGGATAATATCTTTGTTCGGCAAGAACCCTTTGAAGCCATCGGAGAACTGGAAGAAAAGGACAAGTACGACCTGATTACCAGCAACATCCCCTTTGGCGACTTTATGGTTTATGACCGTAGTTATAGCAAGGGAGAGAATATCCTTAAACGGGAATCCACCAGAACCATTCACAATTATTTCTTTGTAAAAGGGCTGGACACTATCAAGGAGGGCGGACTTCTTGCATTTATTACCTCGCAGGGTGTATTGGACAGCCCCAAGAATGAAGCCATCCGCCGTTACCTCTTGCAGAATAGCCGTCTTATCTCCGCCATCCGCCTACCTTCGGGTATGTTCTCCGAGAATGCAGGTACGGATGTGGGCAGCGACCTGATTGTCCTGCAAAAACAATCGGGCAAGGAAATTGGTGAGGGCATCGAACAGCAGTTTGTACAAACCGCCTCTGTTCCCAAAGGCGACGGCTTTTCTATTGCGTTTAACCATAACTCCCTCTTTGAGGGCGAATGGAAGGACATTTCCCACCGCACGATTGCCACAGAGCGCACGATGGGTACAGACCCTTATGGTAAGCCCGCTTGGGAATATACGTTTGACGGCAGTATCGAGGATATGGCTGACAGTCTGTGTACACAACTATCCTTGGAAGTGGAGCAGCGTTTCGACCGCAAGCTCTACGAAACCGGCATACCCATGACCGAGGAGGAATGGCAGGTACACGTGGACAAGATGGTGCAGAAAGTGCAAGGAGGTCTAAAAACAGAACAACCACCTCTGTTACAAGAATCCAAGGATAAGGAGGAAAAGAAAGAGGATAAGGAAGATGAAAAAGAAGAAGAAAATGCTTACAATTTGATGCCCGACAGCACTAAGAAGCAACTTCCCAAACTCTATGCAACAGAAAAGCAACTCATCGGCGACCGCACAGCATACGCTCGCTACTTTTTCCCTATGGGAGCCTATACCGCCTATATGCTGGAATACGACCCCAAGGAACGCATCGGCTTCGGAGCCGTTACGATGGGCTATGGTTGGGAACTTGGGTATATGTCCCTCAAAGAAATGGAGGAAGTCAAGATACACGGATTGGGTATAGAACGGGACTTATACTTCAAACCCACTAAATTGCACGAGATAGCAGAACTGGAAGAGATTGTCAGAGGACAATACACTAAAGAACCCATCATTGAGGAAATCAAGGATGAAAGCCGTCAGGAAGTGCAGAAACCTGTACAGGAAGACAATCAACCACAAGCAATGGTAGAACAAGTCGAGGAGGTTTTGAAAGTCGAAGAAGCTGCGCCAGTTTTACATACAGAGCCTGAAACCGAACCAGCCCCAGAAGGTGTCCCCGTAATTACCCTTCAAAGACAATACGAACAAGAAAGCCGTGAAATTCGCACAGACGTGGAAGCCCCACGCGAGATGAACGGTCAGACGGTATTCTTTGATGAAGACCATCATCCGATTATGGATAGCACCATAGAGACAGAAGCCATGGAACAGTTCTTGTTTGCCCCAGAGGAATATAGTCTTTGGACACAAGATGTAGCCCGTGTAAATAATGAAATCAAAGAGGCTGCTCAACAAAAGAAGGTCAGCGATAACCAACCACTTTCTGCGAGCAGGCAACCCAAGCCGGCAAGAAGCACGCCAAGCAGTTCCCGCAGAAGCAAGAAAACTGCATCTGCTCCCGTCAGAGAGCCCTCGCTCTTTGACTTTATGGAGGAAGCCGAACCTCGCAAGCCACAGCCCATAGCAGAGGTTAAGAAAGAGTTTGATGCTTCACCGCGTCCGTTCCTTTCTTCTCCCGACTCACATTTGCGTGACGGCTCGATAGTCGTACAGAATGGGCAGGTAGGTTTCCTGTCTGACTTGAAACGACATCCTACCTTCAACCCGATGGACTTACCCTTTGCTCAGCTCTCACGGCTGAAAGCATATATTGAGATTAGGGAGAGTTATCACCGACTCTATGATTATGAGGCGAACAACCAAGCGGAGGACAAGGAAGAGCGTGAGAAACTCAATCGGCTTTATGACGGCTATGTAGGTCGTTGGGGGTACTTCAACCAGAAGACAAACACCGATGTCATCAAGATGGATGCCACCGGAGTGGAAATGCTGTTCTTGGAACGCTCCGAGAACGGCAAGTACATCAAGGCGGACATCTTCGACCACCCGACGGCTTTTTCCACCTCCGAACTGTCCATAGCTTCAGACCCGATGGAGGCATTGGGCGCATCACTCAACAAATACGGCACGGTGGAGCTTGACTATATGAGTTCTTTGCTTCCCGATATGGAAGAGAGCGATATGCTTTCTGCTTTGGAAGGACGCATCTTCTACAATCCCGAAGAGGACAGCTATGAGGTAGCCGACAAGTTTATTTCTGGCAATGTGATTGAAAAGGCGGAGCGTATCGAGTCGTGGCTCTTGGATCATCCGGAGCATGAGGAAGCGAAACAGAGTCTGACTGCCCTGCGTGCCGCCACTCCCACGCCCATTCCCTTTGCTGATTTGGATTTCAACCTCGGTGAACGCTGGATACCCGCGAAAGTCTATGGCAAGTTCGCCTCGGAGTTCTTCGAGACGGACATCAGGGTGAGTTATCATTCTAATATGGACGAGTATGCCATTGGCTGCGACCAAAAGAACGGTAATATCTGGCACAAATATGCTGTACAAGGTGAGTTTAGACGCTATGACGGACTCAATTTATTGAAGCACGCACTTCACAATACCATTCCTGACATTAACAAAAGCAAGACCATACTTGATGCGGAGGGTAATGAGAAGACGATTAAGGTTCGTGACGGTCATGCCATACAGATGGCAAATGCCAAGATTGAGGAAATCAGACAAGGCTTTGTAGATTGGCTCGGACGGACACCCGACACGTTCAAGGAGCAGCTCTCTGACCGTTACAACCGCCTTTTTAACTGCTTTGTGCGTCCCAACTTCGACGGTACGCATCAGTCGTTTCCCGACCTCGACCTTAAAAGATTGGGCATACAAGACCTTTATAAGAGTCAGAAAGATGCCGTGTGGATGCTGAAGACCAATGGAGGTGGTATCTGCGACCACGAGGTCGGTGCAGGTAAGACGCTTATCATGTGTACAGCAGCCTACGAGATGAAGCGGTTGGGATTGGCTAACAAACCGATGATTATTGGACTCAAAGCAAATGTATTCGATATTGCCGACACTTTTCGCAAGGCTTATCCCAATGCCAAGATACTCTATCCGGGAAAGAATGACTTCAGCAAGCAGAATCGCCAACGCATCTTCAATGACATCAAGAATAATGATTGGGACTGCATTATCCTCACGCATGAGCAGTTCGGCATGATACCGCAAGCATTGGAGATACAAGAAGCGATTTTGCAGAAAGAAAAAGATTCTGTAGAAGAAAATCTTGAAGTGCTCCGTATGCAGGGAGCGGACATCTCCCGTGCCATGCTCAAAGGCTTAGAAAAACGTAAGCAGACCTTGGAAGCCAAGTTACAGGACATTCAAGACAGCATTGCCGAGCGCAAGGACGATGCCGTGGACTTTAAGATGATGGGTATTGACCACCTTTTTGTAGATGAAAGCCACCAATTCAAGAACCTGATGTTCAATACTCGCCACGACAGAGTGTCGGGCTTGGGCAATCCGGATGGCTCACAGCGTGCGCTCAATATGCTCTTTGCCATTCGCACCATACAGGAGCGGTCAGGCAAGGACTTGGGAGCAACTTTTCTTTCGGGAACTACTATCAGTAATTCGCTAACAGAATTATATTTGCTCTTCAAATACTTGCGCCCGCAAGCCTTGGAGAAGCAGGGCATTAACAGTTTCGACGCATGGGCTGCGGTCTTTGCCAAGAAGTCCACTGACTATGAGTTTTCCATCACCAATGAGATTATTCAGAAGGAACGCTTCAGAACCTTTATTAAAGTGCCTGAACTTGCCTCGTTCTATGCGGAGATTTGCGATTTCCGCACAGCAAAGGATATAGGCATCGATCGTCCCGAAAAAAACGAGATACTCCATAACATTCCGCCGACACCTGAACAGGAGGAGTTTATCGGCAAGTTGATGGAGTTTGCCAAAAACGGTGATGCCACGCTTTTGGGGCGTGCGCCGTTGAGCGAGAGTGAGGAAAAGGCAAAGATGCTGATTGCAACTGATTACGCCCGCAAAATGAGCCTGGATCTACGCATGATAGACGAAAACGGGTACTCGGATCATATTGACAACAAGGCAAGCCATTGTGCAAAGCTACTTAATGACTACTATCAGAAGTATGATGCACAGAAGGGTACGCAGTTTGTGTTCTCTGACTTGGGTACTTACAAGCCCGGCGGAGACTTTAATATCTATTCTGAGGTGAAGCGTAAATTGGTAGAAGATTATCATATCCCGTCTTACGAGATACGCTTTATTCAGGAGTGCAAGAACGAGAAAGCCAAAAAAGCGATGGTAGAAGCGATGAATCGTGGAGACATCCGCATCATTTTCGGTTCTACTTCTATGCTTGGAACGGGTGTCAACGCCCAGCAGCGTGCGGTGGCGGTGCATCAACTTGATACACCCTGGCGACCCTCAGATTTGGAGCAGCGAAATGGTCGGGCAATTCGTAAAGGTAATATGGTTGCCAAAGAATTTGCTGACAACAAGGTCGATGTGATTATCTATGCCGTGGAGCGGTCGTTGGACAGTTATAAGTTCAACCTACTACATAACAAGCAATTGTTTATCAATCAGTTGAAGACCAACACGCTCGGTAGTCGTACCATTGACGAGGGATCGATGGACGAGGATAGCGGTATGAACTTTTCAGAGTATGTTGCCGTGCTATCTGGTAATACGGACTTGTTAGAGAAAGCCAAACTCGACAAGAAGATTGCCACGCTGGAATCAGAGCGTAAGAATTTCCTCCGTGAGCGTGATGCCGCAACGGGCAAGTTGGCGGAGATTGACAGCTCCGTGTCTTTCCATTCAGACAAGATCAAGGAAGCCAAGGCAGACTTGGCGTGCTTTGAGAAGCGTGTGGAGCGTGACAAAGAAGGTAATCCTATCAATAAACTTGTCATTAAAGGTGTGGAGGACAGTACCGACATAAAGGTCATCGCCGCCCGTCTGCATGAGATAGAGGAAAAGGCTCGTACCAAGAGCGAGTACAACAAGATTGGCGAGGTTTACGGCTTTTCCATCATGGTCAAGACGGAGAGCAGTTCAAAGGATCTGTTTGATTGCTCGATAAACCGCTTCTTTGTCAAGGGACAGGAGAGCATCTACTATACTTATAATAACGGTAAGTTAGCGGCAGACCCGAAACTTGCCTGCGAGAACTTCGTAAATGCCTTGGAGCGTATCCCTAAGGTGATAGAGTCGCATGAGAAGGAAATGGCAAAGGTCGTGACCAACAAAGACGTTTACACCAACATTGCCAACAGTTCTTGGAAGAAAGAGGACGAGCTTCGCTCACTCAAAGGTGAGGCAGCAGAACTTGACAGAAAAATTGCACTTACATTGAACGAACCAAATGAAGAAAATGAAAAATCAAACGAAAATGACCAACCCGAGTATTTAAGACAAAATAGTAGTAATAGCCCAAATACTAAAAAGGAAGAGGAGGGGGTAATTTATTCAAGTTCTATGAATAATAGAAACAAACAAGAAGAAAGTAAGGGATATATTGTAAAATCCAGACTGAGATAAATAGCGATGGTGTATCATAATTGATACACCATCGTATTATATTATTTCCACAAAGAGTATTCTCTCCATTTTTCAGGAAAGCCCATATCTTTCAAAACTACCAATTTGGGAGATTTGTCCAATAGGGTGAGCAAACTCTTTCTAAATGAGCTATCAGGACTGATTATTTGCTGCAAATACAAAATTACAGATAAGTAGGCAAACAACTTATTGTCCCTTATCGTTGCAGCTTCTTGCTTTGACAAGAAAGGATAATTCGTTCTATAAGGAAACTTCAAGGCTATTGTAAAGCGGCGATTCCATACACGACTATGATGGGCACAAGTATTGCGTAAAGACGATAAACCGTGCATCCAATTCTTCAAAATATCGACATTGTATAGTCCCAAATCTCTGCAGATTGTTTTACTAGAAGGATTATTCTTGTCCAAAGCAAAAAACAACTTACTCAATGTTCCCATAGAAACAACCTCTAAGGTCATCCACGCTGGCGGAAAAGCAGGTTCGCTATACTTTTGATAATAATGAGCTATAAATTCCTCATTACTTCGCTTGACCTCTTTCATTAAATCCCCTACAACAGGTTTATCATCTATAATCTCGTTGCGTGTCAATGCGATAAACTTATCGTGCTGAAAGTATAACTTATGATTGAGAAACCAAAAGGCGTCATTTTCATCAACGGAATAAGTTAAGGCGATTCTTGTTCTTAATGCCACCTCGATTTTTTCAATGGCATTGAAGATTAAAGAGCGTAAACGCCTATCAAAACAATAAAGGTCTATCACATCTTGAAAAGAAATGTCCTTTCTCAGAAATTCGTGATTAGCACCTTCCCCGTTATTTTGAAAAGGGTATGTGTATGCTCGTAATCTATAATAACTTATATTATAAAGATATTGGGACGCAAGTTTTTCGTCTCCAATATTAAGTCCTCGATCGCATAACTTTTTAACCTGCTCAGATGTGTCTATGGGCTTCTTTTCGTACCTCATAACCGTATATAAACTCGAAGACCTCCCCGGGTGCGCTGTTCTGATGAGAAGCGTGGGAGGTCATATTGACTGCAAAGTTACTACTTTTTTTTGAATGCGCAAGGAAAATGCCGAAAAAATCATTGCAAGCGATGAATTTTCCATTAAAAGTAGCATCAAATGTAGAAATTACAAATATTTTTTGTCTGCAACCCTATCTTTATCGGTTCAATAGTTTCAAACAATATATGGTAAATTCCTTATCAAAGAAATAAGCGAGTACTGTTATCTTTGTGAGCGGTAAATCCGCAACTAACTTTTTACTTGTAAAGGTAATTATTTTGTTGTGTAAACACTTGCATTTACACAACAAAAATAATCTAATCAGGAAATCAATTACCAGCCATCTCGCTTCCGTACCATTTCATCTATCTCTTCCCGAAGGAAAAGCAATCGACCGTTAGCCTTGAGAAAGGGGATTTTCCCTGCCCAAACCCAGTTATAGATGGTCTTCTGCTCCACTTTGAGTATCTTGGAAACGTCGATGATGTCCAAGTATTCGGGTTTCAATGGAGGGTGAATGGTCGTATCGACAGATTGCTCTTGCAAAAACAGCAGATGGTCAAGTTTACTCTCAACAGTCATCAGCTTGTCAAACAAGCGTTTCTGCCATGTATCTTCGGTTCTTTGGTCTATGTATGACATAATTCTCCTTTTTGATAGTTACCACTTGTGTCTTGCGACAAGATACGCTGCTCTTTCATATAGGCAATGTACTTCTTTGCCGTTCGATCCTTGATTTCCATTTCACGCATCAACACATCGCACAACTCTTGATATGATAGCTTTAGTTTGGCACGGAATGCAGACTTTACAACAGCCAACAGTTCATCGGTCTTGCGTTTTTCCTTATCCTCTTTCGACTTTTCTCCACGATAAACGTGCATATCGGCTTCCTTGTCCCATCCAAAAAGCATTATCGGCACATCTAGCGGGCTTCCATCACGCACTTTCAATGCCTTGACGACCGAGTATTCGGGATTGTCATCTTTCTCGATGGAGAGAATGCCCGCAGCCTTGCGTTGCAGTTCAGACCCTATATGTCCTCTGAGTTTGATGCCGTTGGGTACAAAATGGAGTACGCAAATGATACAAGTATTGTAAATTCCTGCCAATCGATAGAGTTCGTCCACGATGGCTATACTCTCTGTTTCGTCGTTGGCGGAGCGTATCAGGTCTGCTATACCGTCAATGACCACAAGATGAATTCCACTGTGTTTGTGATGAAACAAGTCCATACTCTCACGAATGATTTTCAGTCTGTCCTTGCGTGATAGCGATGCTAGATAGAGGGAATGATAAAACTCTGGCACGGACTTGATACCAGCCCTGCGAAGTGTCTTCTCCAAGTTCTTATAGAGTTGTGCCTCCGATTGCTCTGTATCGTAGTGAAGTACAGCCAATCCTTTGGGGTTGGCAGTTACTTCCAATCCCAAGGTTTGCTCTGCCTTTAATCGTTCTCTCCCAAGAGTGCCAGCAAGGATGGCGGCAATGTAGTTGCTTTTGCCTGTTCCTTCTCCACCTGTGATACAAAACAGATTGTCCTGCGTTCCAAGCGGAACACCATTTACTGCCACCACCGACTTTGAAGCGTCTGGCGGATTATCGTAGTCTATCTCACAAGATTGCAATATCATCATCGTCTGTGCATACATATTGGTGAACATATCATTAAGAAGCACTTTCAAGTCCTTTGCTTCATTGCCCAAGGCAAAGAAGTCCGATATATCCTTCTCCGACTTACCCCCTTGCAATGGTAAGGTTAGACTCAATACCTTGTATTGAGCAAATGCATCTGTCTGCCGTTTAGCTTCCCTTACACCTGTCTCGTCCGTATCGTACAATATAATAATGTGTTGAAAGCGAAGCTGCAATCCTTCGATGATATTCTCAGGAATCTGTGCCGTCTCACTGTTGAAACAGATGGCGTTGAAACCATGAGCCGAAAGTGAAAGCACGTCTTTCTCCCCACCTGTGATGAAAACAACATCCCCTTTGCTGGGCAGCTGCTGGAAGCCAAAGACATAGTCGTTCACTTTCTCACCCCCATAAAGAAAGCGCAGCTTACTCTTAGGGCGATAGACTTTTACAAACTTCCCCATGCTATATCCAAACATAGGCTCATCATGTGTAGAACCAAGAGTAAACGGCTTTCCCTGATTGGAGACAGACTCATAGCGAGCAAGCGACTTTACATGAAAACGTTGCAGAGTCTTAGCATCAATGCCGTATTGCTCCCAATAGTCTAGTTCTTTGACATTGAAAGATTGCTCAATTAGCTTGTACCATTTTTTACCTTCCATCTTCTTGAGCTGGTTAGGTGGTTGTACTAAGGGTGGTTTGCAAGGCTTCATCATCATTGTGTGGGGATTACTATGTTCTTTCCTTTCAATGCAAATATTCAGCTGCAAGTCCCGATTTATGGTTTCAAGCACCTTAACAAAGTCTTTCCTCACGTCCAGTCCGAGCATTGTGGCTGCAAACCAAAAGCAGTCGCCGGAGTAGGCATCGTTGCCAAAGTCCTTCATTCGGTAGCAGCCGGACTTGTTGTCGAGATAGATATTGCACGATGCACGCCTGTCGTCATACATAGGATTTCGGAAATTGCGCTTTGGCACAAAGTCGATAGGCATATAGAAGCAGAACACATCCAGTCCTTTGTTGGTTCGGCTCAGTATTTCTTCTTTGATGTTCATAGCTCCTCAAATAAAGTTTGACCATCACCCATATATCCTTTAAGGACACCATCCTTGTAGGCGTTGAGCCGTTGTAGGGCTTCCACTCGTCTGAAACCCTTGAAGGAGGCACGTCCGCTCTTGATGGCGACGTAAAGTCCCTTGAACGGATAGGCAACGTGGTTGCATGATATATACCTGAACGGGATTGCGTTGGTGTCCCTCCATCGGGCAAGGGATGCCCGCGAAATGCCCAAGAGTCTGATGACGTCGGAGGAACTGAGTTCCATCTTATCCTCCAAAACGGAATAATCGCGTCTCATTTCCACGATAAAGCCGGCTATCCGCTCCATGTCGTTCCTTAGTGAGCGTAACTCTGCAATTACCGTCTTTTGTAAATTGTCTTCTTCTGTCATATGCCACTTCTCTTTTCAGTTTAGGATTGAATAGTTGCTCTCCGTGGATTATCATCCGTCTGGAAATTCAGAGTCCTTCCCCAATTGGTGCAATAACTGCATAAGATGCTGCTTAAATCTTCTACTGTCCAGCTTGCACAGCCGATTGAGAATGACGATGAGATCTTCCTGCTCCATTGTGGAGAAGCGAAGGCTTTTATGGGGCGTGGTTGCTATCATGGACTCAATCATACCCTTGGGGAGATGTATCAAGAGCACGTCCATATCGAAGGCTGCCGCACATCTTGCATAAGTGTTGATACGAAGGTCGGTCTGCATCTTGCAGTGTTTCATAAAGTTGGAATATTCCATATTGGCATAGCCTGCCCTTAGCTTGCAGTTTTTGCTGGCGGAGAGCATGATTTCAAGTGTCGGAAGTACAACGTAGAATTTTGCATTACTTCCGGAGTTTTGTTTCTTTGTATTCATATGTATCCGTCTTTTTGTTAGAAATAATGCTGCAAAGTTCTTAACAAATAGGGCTTTAGAAAGAATATTAAATTGCCAATATTGGCATTATATTGCCATTTTGCATTTTTAACATTATGCGTTATTTGTTGCCGTGTTGCCCAATACGTAGGCGAAAATATTGAGCCTGCCATATCAATCACACCTTTGGGACTGTCAGTGCATGGTGCAAGGTCTATCTATATATATAGACTTGCACCATGCACTGAAAATTGTAGCCAAAAGATTTCTAAAACATTTTCCCACAATAATTTGGAGGATGTTCTACTTTTTTGTACTTTTGAACCCAAGAAATGCAAGTGCGCATTTCGGGTAGCAGTATCTGCGTGTACTCTCAAAATACTCTGTTGTGGCTACAATATGGCTACAATTAAAAAGGATAAAAAAATAAAAGACTATGATACAAGGAGTTGCAGCGAAATGGTCATTTTCCTCTCTCTCCGCAAACAAGGGTGTAAATCAGCAAGTTATGCGATTTGCACCCTTTATTACACCCAAGAATTTAAGAGCAATAAAAAAACTGCACCCAAGCAATAATCTTGGGTATGACTTTTGGTATAGGAGAGTTCGTTCACTTCTATAACGATGAAACGACCTCATCACTTGCTAGCTCAGCAGAACGGCATTGTGGTGACTGCCTATAGTGGAAGTAACTAGAGCGAGGTGCAACTTTAAGCCAATAAGTCAAATCTGTCCCGAACCTAATTGGCTATTATTTTTTTTTGGGGGGGGAGTATGTTTATTGGCATGCCTTCCAGTTGGATACGTTTTTCTGCACTCAATGTCGGTACACAGATAAACAAGCGATTTATTGCACGACTGGCAGCCACATAATATACCCGATGTGAGTTGTTGTCATTTAGGTTTGGTGACAACAGGAACTCTAAGTCTTTTTCCTCTTTCAGAACAACAAACACGTTATCATACTCCTCTCCTTTTGACTTATGGATGGTTTTATGCTTGTTATTTGAATCACAATACTTCACTCCAAGGGCAGCATCTGCGTACGTGTGGTTCTGGTAGAAATCCCTGATTGCCGTGCCTTTAATCTTGGTTATTTCGACATGTAAATCATTTACCAGAAAATTGTAGAAATCCATCAGACTTCCGTCTTTGTAGTCTTTATAGCCATCCAGCAAGTATCTTAGAAGCACGATGGTTTGAATCCTATCGCGATCGATGATATCTAACTGATGCCAAGCATTTCGCAAGTCATTCATTCTTGTATATTCCACGGCCTTTATCAACGCCTTTATCACCATCTGACGCTCTGCATTGCTATCAAAATCCATCTCTAATATATTCTCTACCTCTCGCACCCCGTTCTTTTTACGCATGGAATTGGCAAGTATGTTTTGAAAGGCAAGCGATTGTATTTCGTCAGTTCCACTCTTTTCTATACACTGTTGGTAACAGTTAAGCATATCACCGACAAGCAATTCTGGCATCATTCCTTCTGATCCATTCAGCCAGTCTTGCGAAAAATCAGTTCTGACAATATTCAGCAAGTCTATTATCTGCTTCGTGCTACGCCTATTCCCTCGTATTTCATACTCCTGCATTTCTGGAACAGTAAAGCTGTCAAATTGCTGCACTGTAGCACCTAGAAAATCATAGATTGATTGTGCTTTATCGCCAACCACTCCCACAATTACCCCCTCATTGCCTAACTTGGCTAGTAAGTCAATCACAAAAGGTATTGTATCTTGAAATTCATCCACGAAAATATATGGGTATCTAGCCTTTATCAATGTGTATATGTTGGGGTATCTCGAAAGCAGAATCTGAGAAAAATACAAAATGTCATCAAAAGACATATACCCTCTACTCCATAGCCATCTTTTGAACCCCATATAGCAGTCATTGCCAACGAACCACTTGCCGAACTTTATTGGGAACCTTGGTTTATAATCGTTGTATGCAAGGTTTGAATAATGCCACGTGGCATTATTCAAACCTTGCAGATAGCTTCTGACATTCACCCATGACTTATTAATAAGCTTCAATACTGATATAGCTATTCCTTCTGACTTAAAATTAGAGTCATCTATAACCACAAGTTTGCTCAACTCCAACCCAAATTCTTTAGCTACCAGATGAATATAGGGCTTTACTATATTGGCATACAAGAAACTATGGATTGTACATACCTCAACCACGTCATTCCCCATATTCAAACGTGAAGTAATCGTATCGATACCCACGTTGGTATAAGTGATACAAGCCACCTTCCTCACCACATCAAGTTTGTGGCTATTTGACACCACATTCTTGATATGATTTATCAGCCAATGTGTCTTTCCGGCACCAGGCCCAGCAGTCACCTTAAATGGTTCGTCTATAGGTATAGTTTGTTCTGATTTTATGATAGTAGCCATTTTAATGCATCAATAATATATTGGGGAACATGAAACTCTTTTCTTTCTGCTTCTGGTTTCTCTAGGTTATCCATAAGTGTCACGTTTAGTTCCAGCGCATTACTGCCTTTTGAAACGGAGTTCAAATAACGCGATGCAAGTAAGGCTTTTCTCTTTTCTTCATCCTCCCACCCCGATTGGTCTATTGATGACTTTATACGTGTATTAGCCTCACTGTTTCGCATTTTATCCATCATCTTGTTCACATCCAGTTCTGTCATCATTGCTTTTATCTCGTCCCGATTGGACACAGAGTCAGTCAATAACAGTTCACAATTGGGATTCTCACGCATTAGGTCATACTCCAGCGTTTTTCCATACGTTACATCTTGCCTGTAGAACCTAATGTTAGGATGGACTACATATTGATCTACTTCTGTATCAGCATGATGCTTATAGTCGTAGTTGTCTGTATCTATATTGTACTCATATGGGTAACAAACTTCATAATTTCTGTCATCTCCTTTCTTTTTTCGACAGGGGTCAATATCAGTCAAGCAGACAATCTTCTTGTTGATGGTATATGGATTTTTCGTATCAAATAACTTTAAAAAGTGGTTGAAATAGCGACCTCCCATATTCACCACTAGCACATGCTCATCTGTAAGGTTCTTATTCAAATACCTGGCAAAGACTGGGAGCAGCAACTCCTCTGCAATGCCCTCGACAAAAATCAATCTGTTGGCAAAGAACATATCCGCTTTAGTTGCATCCAAAAATCTCTGAACATATTGCTTGGATACCATATCATTAGAGCTCTCTTCTTTATATATGGCACGTGGATAGCCAACATTGATCTGTCCCAACGCAGGTGAGGTTAAGCAAATTAAGTCATCCAGTTTTACCGCAGAGGCAATTTGGGTAGAATGTGAGGTCATGAATATCTGACGTACATGCCCATTCCAATTATTGTCCTGCAGAAACTTTAGGAACTTGTACTGCATGGCTGGATGCAAATGTGCTTCACATTCCTCTACAGCAAGGAATGAGAGTACCTTGGCATTGCGTTTCATGTAGGCAATGTTTCCGTCTGCCTGCATCTTTGCAAGCAAAAGCGACATATATATAAGATTGTTATACCCTAGCCCATTATATGTAGCAGGCACTTCTATACCAACAGCGTATCTGATAAACATTCTCAATACAGAGAACATCTCATTCTCTGTCACCGTTCCATCAAAATCTGGTTCGGCTCCATTAAATGTTGCGCCTGTATCAAGTGCGTACTTCAGAAATACGTTTTTCCCATCCTGTAACCTATTTTGTAAAGTTTGCATCAATGGCCTAGACTGTTGGACAAAATCATCTCTTAAGGCTTTTAATTGTTCCTTTATCTCATCCTCTGTCTTTGTGACATCATTCTTAACTGAGTAATCAATAAAGAAATTCAGTACATCCCTAAGGAGCGGATTATAACCTGCGTATAGGTCATGACTGACATCGCGAATAGCATCAAGGAACTGGAAGTCAATCTGCCCCAACGTCTCATTGATGTTGATACCAGCAGCCTGATTACCTCCCGAGCGACTACTTTTATAGAGTCTGATGTAGTCTTGCTCTATAATCTTCCATATTTCTTTGGCTGTAATTGCGTTAGCAACATCTGCCTTATAGTTTTGCTCTTGGCTATCATCCAGTTTAAACTCGTATCTTAATTCAGCCTCTTCGCTTAATGCTGGGTCTGTCATCATATTGGCAAACAGCGCCATATCTGCAGAATATAAGTTTTCATCTGCACTTCTACGTAAGACAAGAGTTATTTTGATCCGTGGTGACTGCCGTTGAAGCTCTGCCACATCTGTCTCATAAAATAAGTCACTGGTACCTATTCTATGACCATTACTATAGCCAAGCACTAACCCCATTGCACGGAGCAGGTTACTTTTACCGGTGTTATTATGACCTATTATAACATTCACTCCTTCATGAAAAGGTATTAAAGCTTCCTTAAAGCTTCGGAAGTTTAATATATTAATCTCCTTGATATACATACTATATTTCGTCTATACTATCATCTAAAAATAGGTGTTCTGGTTTCAATACTATGCGATGTACCGCCTATGCTACTACTCATATAAAAAGATGTTTAACATGGCTACCTTCTGTCTCAGAGATAGTAGAACTTTGATATTCTAATGTAATGTGGGCAGACTTCAATAAGTCGTTTTCACCCTTTATTGCAAAAAAACTATTGTAGTTTTACTTCGTCGTATTCACTTCCTACGTAATCAAAGAAGGACGAGAGCAGATATAAAGTTATCCAGAGGAAGTCCAATAGAAAATATATAGAAACACCTCTGTATATTGATTTCACAATGAATGACGATATTTCCCATATTGTTTTCCATACATCTATATAGCTTGCTGAAATTATTTTTTCAACGAACTGGCATATTTCATGAAATGGTATGCTAAGTAGTGATGCAGAAAGAAGTAAAATACAGAGTAAGGCCAACACTATAATATAAAATGAAAGTGTGGTTGCCTTTTATAATAGTTTTTTAATCTTACTCCTATCGGCATTAGTTGGGCATTTACATCCTTTTTATAGGGACTAAAGTCTATCTTCTGGAACTTATCAATTAACATTAAATAAATGAGAAGAATAGACCAGCAAAAAGTGATAGAGCCGACACAACATATCCTGCAAAATCCTTACCAAAGCCATCTACTGTTGTAATTGAAACCACAACTGAAATCATTAGTATCCCCCATTGGATTTTGGTAAAATAATATCGTGGCTTGTTCTTTTCTATGTTTGACGTTGTGCTATTAACTTCTGCATATTGAAAAAGATGTGCATCACTGACTAAACTTTTTAACGCTTCTCTAAAACTCATAAATATCTTGGTTTATATTTCGTTCAGCTTTAATTTCTTTTAAAAGTTTATGGCAATATTCCTGTATGGCTTTGAAATCAGGAAGTCCTGTTTGCTCGTCTGAAGTAATTCCTTCATCCGAAAGATAAATGGTAGGTCTTATACTTTGAATATCCTTTGAGATATCATAATTAGCATTTCTCCCCTGCTCGTCAGCGGTATAGATTCGACCTTTACCTTCACCGAGGGTCTGTTGGTCAAGTGTCATTTTTGAAACTTCTTGCATAATTTCTCTTGTTCCTTCTGAATTTATAGGCAGTTTTTGGTTGACAGGTCTTATACGAACTTCAACTTCAAATTCTTGTGCTGCCTCTGTCACTTTTTTGCGAAGACTTTCTGACAGTGGCAAAGGCGATGTAAAACTGAACATTCGTATAGCTGCAGATTTTTCATATTTTTCTTTGAGCCGTTTTGGAACAAATGGTTCCACATCTACCTTAAAGTAATTATCACATCCTCCCAATAATTCTCTTATGAATTCATTTATAGGACCTTGAATACTTTCTTCTGTATAGGATTGTGTTAGCAACACTGCATACTTGTCATTTAAGATAGGGTTCAAAAGTATGTAATACTTATCCAAGACTGCATAATTCGGTTTAATTTCAGTTTTACCTTCTTTTTTCTCTGTGTCTTGATACTCTCTTAATATACCATACTTACCTCCTTCAATAACACCATCTATCATCCAAGTATCTGAATATAGAGTCATTGGCAGCATATTACCATCGTCTATGCCAATGACTTTTTTACTTTTGTCATCTTTATGAAATTCGTCTTGTCCCACACCATTAATGAAAGAGGTAAAAAGATATTTCATTAGAGCCTTATCAGACATATCTGAGTTCTTCGCATATTTTTCTTTCAAAAAATCTCTAAAGGTTTTATTTTCATCTTGTTTTTTAGGCTTAAGACTAATTATGTAAACATTGAGTTTGGGGTTATGTGCCATATTTATTTTCAATTACTTCTCGTCAGAGCACGTGTTTAATGTTTTAAAATCAAAAACTTCATTATCAAGAAAAAGCTACATCATAATAGTTTTCAAATGAAAGAATATTATTCTTTTAGAAGAGGATTCTGTCCTCCTTTGGGAAGTCGCTTTACCATTTTGTCGAAGTCGCTTTCAAGTTGAGCCATTTCTCTTTGTCGGTATATATTGAATTCTCGCTCGGCTTTTTCTATTGCTTCTTGATGCGATACACTTCCTTTGCCTTCCAACAGTTTGCGTTGCAGGGCTATGATTTGGTTGTCAAGAGCTGAAATCCAGTCTGCCATACGCATGGGACGTTCTTCAAGGGCTTGGAACTCGGCAAAGTCTAAAAATTGCGACACAAATAGGTTGAGCCGTTGCAGTTCTTTTTCGGTGAGGTAATTCTTAGCTATCTTTACATCATCCTTAGTAATATAGTTGCCTTTGAAATTGGTCATGCCAACGAGAGGTTTTTCACTATCCACACGGTCGTAGATAATTTCTGCAGCCGTGTGTTCGTGTACGGCATAGTGGAGTTTATTCTGCACAGTAGCGAAGAATGTGCGGGTGAGATCAGTGCGCGGGTCATAATCCACAGACGTGGCGTAGATGTCTGTTACCTGCTGATAAAAGTTGCGCTCCGAAGCCCGAATATCCCGAATGCGCTGCAGTAATTCTCTGAAATAGCGGTTGCCACCTTGTTTGAGTCGGTCATCATCCATTGTAAAGCCTTTTTGGATATACTCGTGTAGTCTTTCAGTAGCCCAACGACGGAAGCGAGTTGCTATCTGAGATTGCACACGATAACCAAGAGCGATAATCATATCAAGATTATAGTGGTCAATATTGCGCTGGACATTGCGACTTCCTTCTTGCCGAACTAACAAGTATTTCTTGTGAGTTGACTCATCTGTCAATTCATTGTTAGCATAGATGTTCTTGATATGTAGGGCTATATTCTGTTGCGTAGTATCGTAAATCTCTGCTAACTGCCCTTGAGTGATCCACACATCCTCGTCTGCAAAGCGCACGTTTATCTTTACCAAGCCGTTATCGTCTTGGTAGATGATGAGATGATTATCATTCTTTCCTTTTGTCATTACTACTTTATATAGAGCCTTTTTTCTACTCCGTGACAACTTCAAATATATCTTCTATTGTCGCAGATAAATCTTTAACTGTCTTCTTTTTCTTAAAGTGAACCAAAGATGGAATCTGTACCCATCTTTCATCGCCATCAATGAAACTGCAATCCTCCAACAATCCAAACAGTTCTTTTGCGTATTTCTTTGCTCTGCATTCAAACTGTATTTTCAGTTCATGGTACTGACAGAATCCTATCCATAATATACAATGCGCTCTATCTTGTTTGAGCCAGATTTCATTGCCGAAACTATCACCATACTGTTTGTACATATCGAGTTGATTTAGATCGTGATAATCAAAGCCATAATTATTAGCTATAGTATTTGCTATTTTCGCTCTTTCTGTATCAAGTGCCACTTTTGCATATTGCTTTCTTGGGACTGCAAACATGATATGACCTTCATACCAATATATTCTAAGTACAGCCTTTCCACTTGCTTCTTCAGTAGCAATCCAGTCATATAGTTTGATATCGTGACGAATCCTGTTCACAGCCATATTGCAGTACTCAATCTCCACATCTGATGTACCAGGCCAGGATGTAAAATTTTCAGCATTATCTATGTATTCAGAAAGTCCTTTCTTAACGGTTTCAACATTATCACTCTCCAGAACATTTGTTAGCATTTTCCTTACACTATTGTTCGATGCTAAAATATTCTTTAAGTACTTATTGGTTTCAGCTCGTTCTGTTATAAAGCGATTTCTTATGTCATCCCATGTAACAAACTGACTTGCAATAGCACGAATCAGTAAATGGTCTTGACGATATGCTGGTGAAATTCCAGATTCATCAAACATATCTTTTGCAAGAGACAAACTATGTTGGTAATCTGACAAAGACATACCTTCTTTATAGAAGAACATTACCATACCTCTAAAGTATGGGTGTTTTTCTGCATCTTCAAAGATAGGGAGCCATTCGTCATTTTCTGCTATACGGGAAGCTTTCAACACCTCTTCAAGTAAAGCTCTATTTTCCCTCTCGTCAGTATTGTCTTCTTTCCACAGGGATAGGGCATAGTAGAATGAATCTCCATCAGACAATCTTTTGGCTATGCTGTGAATAATAGCTGAGAATTTCCTAATTAATGATGAAACAGGAGTAAGGCTGTCAATATTTGTGTTCTCGACAACATTCCATACAATTCGCATCCACTGTTTGAAAGCTTCAGTATCAAATGACTTAAATGCTTCAATAAACTCAATGACAGCACCAAACGTAATAAGTTTAATGTGGGTCATCTTGGTATTAATATTGCTATAGAAATCATCACCTTCCAATGATGGCTTTTCCCATGTAGGAACCAGCATTTCGTATATAGCCTTTTTGGAATCTTTGAAATCATACTGATAGAAAGTATCAAGCACTTTATCTAATGTCAACACATATTCTGGATGATTTGTTAGAATCGACTTAAATTCTTGGAATCCAAGATATTCGTTAGCCTCGGTTCGACTCTCTGCATCTGTATAAATCTTCCTCAATGTGGAATCCTGTCGTATATCCCTGTCATTGACAATATCTTTTGTAGAGATAATGTATTTGCATGCAAAGAATCGTGAGAAGAAGCTCATATAAGAAGCATCAAAGTTCTCAAATCCTTTCCTCCAGAATATGTCAATCCATTTAGCGTCCAGTTTGACCGAGAAATTGAAATGGAACTCAACCTGCTCTTCACTGTCTTTACAGTAAAGAGGGACCTGTTCCTTGAATGGTGGATAATCAATTCCGCCAATATAATTTGTCAAGTCAGCCTTAAAATTCTCAAATGGACTTAGTTGTAAACCACGGGCATTCATCTTAATATACAACTCCTCAGACAGATTGAAGAAGCCCAAAGACTTCACATAGAACTGGATATTTGCCAATTTTGTGTAAAGAGCTTTATTGTCTTGATTGATATAGCGTTCATGTATAGCATCGAGCATAGTCAGCATAGCAGTTATAGTGCTATCTCTATCAAATGACTTGAAATACCATTTTGCTTGTCTGATCACTTTCGATGGTGTCTGGCCAGACAAATCAATACGATAGGAGGCAAGCTTATGGCAAAATACCGTTGAAGTAGAACGTGTTTCATAGACAAAGCGATGCAGTGCATCACGTATTACCTTATTTTCCTCCTCGTCTTCTGTCAGTTCACAATTGGTTATATACCAATAAACGAGGAACAAGGTGGTCATTCGCTGCTGACCATCCAGTAGTTCCATCACATATTCGTCATTAGATGGGCGAACAATGCCATAGATGAAATTGAAGTCAAATATCTCATCTGTCTTAAAATTCTCAAACATTTCATTCAATAAGGTGTTGCGAATATAAGTACATATTCCGTCCAGTCTTCCTTGTGCATAAGGGCGTTGTATCTTGGGAATGATAATTTGACTGACTTTAACCTTCATATCTTTGTTAAGGTCAAGCTCTTTCCTATATATATCTATAAATGTATATCTCTCATTCATTGATCGTTCTCCTCATTGCTTATATAGTTTATAATAACATCATAAACATATCTGTGATACGCATTCATATCTTCTTCTGTCCAAAGAGAATGATTGGTTCCCTTTTGGTCAAAGAACTTTGCAAAGATGTATTGTGTAGCAATAGGAACAAATACACCTTGTTTGATACGCTCTATGATAATATGGCGTTTGGTACAGAAAAGACTATTTCCATACATTCTGTTGGTAGTTGCATCAAGAAGGGTTAAGTTTCCGATGGAGTTTTTAATTTCTTCATCAGCTTCAACCTCCTTGGCATTCTTCTTCAATATGTCAATAACTATATCATAACCTTTTTCTTCCAGATTTTGCTGAATCTGCTTACGCTCTTCTTGGGACAGTTCTTCAGAGCGGTATTCCATTGCAGTCTTGATCCACTCAATCTTGTCTTCCTCCCTTTTTAGTGCATTAGTATGGAAAGAGTCAATATGTTCAATATCCCAGTTCTGCGCACTGAGTACGTCAAATGGGAACTTATATACATCTGAGTCAGATTCGAGCTTTTGGTTTTGCTCATTCAGAAGGTGAATATTCAAAGTCAACAGTAGTTTGTAGATGTTGTCATGCTCCTTATAAGTATTAAGGATAAGCTTCTTGTCTTTGTCTACCTTGATACCGCGAAGATGGTAAGATATGCGCTTTTTCAAATAACGTTCAAAGTCAGCTCTACTTGACAGTTCGGGCATGTAGTCGAAATGGAGGACCAATCGACACAAATCTTCACCACACTGGCTTAACAAGCCAATGAAATTGTAGGTGGATGGGGAAGAGAACCAGTCATCGAGTGTGCGGAACAGTTCCATGACCTCGTTCCATGCTTCTGCAACTTCAAGTTGCAAGTCCTCACCAATCTTCCCCTCAAATCGATTATAGTAGAAACGGAAGATCTCACTCTGTCTGGTGTCCATCAACTTCTCGTCAACAACCTTCAAAATGTTGTCCCATTCCTCTTCTGGCACTTCTTTCAATACATTCTTCTTGTATATCAAATTAAAGAGGAAGTCTATTCGGTTAGGCAGATCAAAGCCTTTCTTTTGAAGGAAGTACCAGAAATTGTTGGCATGGAGTGTATTCTCTATAAACTCCCATTCCAGAGCCAGTTCAGACTGTTTGATATACTTGTCGCCAGCGGTAAAATTCTTTTTTAACAGGAACAAGCCTTTGATAAGTTCAGCATCAGTTAACCTAATCTTGCCTGTATTTATCTTTTGGAACTCCTTAATGTTATTCTTTTCCTTGCTCTCAGCTATTTCATACCATAACACTTGTACAGAACCTCCTTTAGTGTCGCTCATTCCATTGAGCAACTTAAAGAAAGAGGTTCGAATATTGTCAAGACTTCCTCCCAATTGATAGCGGATATTGATTGCCTTTCCGTCCGTCTTTATCCACTCAGAAATATACTTGAAAGCATTTGCCATGTGGAAAAAATCTACGTTTTCCTTGAAATCATCTTCGCTACTATCCTTAATTGTTCTCATGGACATGCTTTCAAGGAATTTAGCAGAACCGTCACGAGTAGCATAGCAAATATGATACAATTCCTTACCGTCCTCTTCTTCTTTCAGCGTTTCTGCATCCCATCCCTTCTGATCCATAAGGTATTTGTACAGAAGGTATATGGTGGTTAATCGCTGTTGCCCATCGATGATCTCCCAGACTCCACGTTCTTTGATGTCGTCGTTGTATTTATCCTTAAAAATGAATTTCAACTTTTCTTTGTCAGTAATTGAACGTGCAATAATTGGCTGAAGACAATAGAACTGGTCTTGCTTCTTTTCTTTCCCTTCATTTGCAAAGTCATTTGTGAAACATAGAAGGTCTCGGAGTAAATCTCCAACTTGCTTCACAGTCCAACGATAACCTCTTTGATAGGAAGGGATATAGAAGTATCTTCCATCAAGGAGCTCGCCTATTGCATATTGATATATAGAGTTGTCCATATTGTTTATTTAGCTTGTTTGACTATATCACTAACTCTTTAGGAGATACACCGAGCAAATCTGCTACCTTGAAGATGGTGACAAGATTAGGTTGCTTGCGATTACAAACGTAGGCGTTGGTGATGCTGAAACTCATACCCAACTCTTTGGCAAGCCACGTTTGGGTGATACCTCGCTTCTTCAAATGTTCCTTGATAAGGTTGCTATGCTCTTTTTTCTGTCCCATCGGATGATAGTTTATCTTGATATTGACTACAAAGTTATGAACTTATAATGAATAAAACGCAGAAAAACGGAACTTTCTCTCACTAAAAATAGTTTTTCCAGTGAGAGGAAGCCATAAGGAATCTCTTAAACAATCAATGATGATTGAAATATAAAATGAGTTTGCCCGAAATAGTCCACTATTTGAATGTATATTAAGCGTTTTGACAGTCTTTGATTTCCTTGCATCTCCCTATACTTCCCGCTATATCCCTGCCTCTTGGAATAACACCAAAAGCCCTCTACTTTTGCATCGTCAGACCTGACCAAAAGCCCTATGCGCAAGGGCAAGTTATTCATTTCAAAACAATTGAATTATGACGATAAACGAATTACTGGACAAGCCTGTTTGGCAGATGACTGGTGAAGAATTACTTTTCCTTGCACAACATGGTAATATTTCCACGAGCAGGGAATCAACAAAGGTTTCCTCCTCCAAAGAAGAAAAGCGATATGTGTATGGATTGGCTGGCATAGCACGTCTTTTCGGATGCAGCTTGCCCACAGCCAACCGTATCAAGCAGAGTGGTAAAATCAATCGTGCCATTACACAAGTGGGGCGTAAGATTATTGTTGATGCCGACCTTGCGCTGGAATTGGCAGGGCGAAAGATAGGAGGACGAGGATGAACACGACAGATTATGAAAACATTTGGAAAGCATCGCTCATTCACGTTACGGACGAGTTCTCGCTTCCGCCTGTTGTGCTGCAAGCAGGTGAAGCCATTATTGGCACACTGGGTAATTTCAGTGTGTCAACAGGCAAGGCGAAAGCAAAAAAGACTTTCAATGTGAGTGCCATCGTTGCAGCAGCCCTTGTCAATGGACAGGTGCTGGAATATCAAGCATCATTTCCTGAAAGTAAACGCACGATACTTTACTTTGACACGGAACAAAGTCCTTACCATTGTCAACTTGTAATGCAACGCATTTTGAAATTGGCAAAACTGCCGATAGACAAGGAACCACAGAATTTGAAGTTCAGTCATCTTAGAGCCATTGCTGACCCTAATGAACGCAGAGAAATCATCCGTTATGCCATCTACAGCACACCCAATGTGGGTTTGGTGGTCATTGACGGCATCCGTGATTTGATGCTCGATATCAACAATTCAACCGAGGCAACCAAGTTAGTGGGTGACCTGATGCAATGGACGAGCGAGCAGAATATCCACATCCAAACCGTGCTTCACCTCAACAAGGGGGATGACAACGCACGAGGACATATTGGGACGGAACTCAACAACAAGGCTGAAACAGTTCTTCAAATCACAAAGGACAACACTATGCCTGAACGCAGTATTGTTGCACCTTCCATCATTCGTTCCAAACCTTTTGAAAAGTTTGCCTTTCGGCTCAAGGAAATGGAAGATGAGGTGTGCGTTCCTGAAATCGACCAGACCTACACAGACAATGATCACAAACCCCATCGCTTCTCCTATCAAGAGTTAAGCGATAATGAACATCGGAACGCTTTGAATCAAGTGTTCTCTTCAAGTGAAGTCTTGCCCTATGGTGAACTAATTGTAGTTCTTAAAGAGGTTTATGCGGAGATTGTGGGACAATCCTACGGACAAACAAAGCTCAAGGAGCTTTTGCAATTCTTGCTCAACAAAGGCATAGTGGTTAAGGAAGAACGAGGAAAATATCGGCTCAACCATAATTCTTTACAATAAAACCTTTGGTCGGTCGGACACAGGCTATATATACCTGAACTAATCCGACCAAAGAGAAACAAACTTGGTCGGACGTGAAGGTGTGCCTATAGTGCACGACTGTCCGACCAATCCTAAGCCCTTCAGCCTCCAAAAGAAAAAAGCTGAGAGACTTATTCATTTCAAACATCAATACAAAATCACAATGGAAATACAAAATATCAAGCAAATCTCTATCACAGATTATTTGCAGCAACAGGGTTATTCACCTGCACGAGTACAAGGAATTCACTTTTGGTACTGCTCCCCACTACGCAACGAAAGTACACCATCCTTCAAAGTCAATACAGAGCGCAACCAGTGGTACGACTTCGGCTCAGGCGAACATGGCGACATCATCGACCTTGTATGCGCTTTACATCGTTGCACTATCAGCGAAGCCATCAGGCTTTTGAGTGGTGCTAAACAAGTAGCGCATCAAGAATTTTCTTTTGGTGGTGAAAGAAAAATCTCCGAGCGCAAATTGGAAATCCTATCTGCGCAACCGCTCTCCAATCCCTATTTGTTCCGCTATCTCGCAGCACGTGCTATTCCTCTTCCCGTAGCCAGCGCCTACTGCTCGGAAGTTCTATTCCAAAACATGAAACGGACATACTATGCCATTGGATTTGCAAACGATGCTTTGGGATGGGAAATCCGCAATATGTACTTCAAAGGATGCATCGCCCCAAAGGCTGTTACAACGATTAAAAGAGGAACCGACCGCCTACAAATCTTTGAGGGATTTATGGATTTTCTTTCGTGGCAAACGCTAAATCCTTCTTCAACCTCCGATGCCATAGTTCTTAATTCTTTGGCTCTTTTGCCACGCATACAAGAGAAGATAAAAAGCTACAAGCAAGTAGAAGGTTTTCTGGATAATGACGATGCCGGGCGTAAATCTTTTGCCGTTTTGAAGCAAATATGTCCGCAAATCGTTGATGGTTCTACACGCTACCTAGAGCACAAAGACCTTAACGAATGGCTCGTAACTCAATCCCAACTCAAATGCAAACAGCCGTTATCACCGACCACGAAGCGTGGTATCAGAAGATAGTATGTATCTGGGAAGCAAGTTTGTGTTTTGAGTATCTCAAAACCTACTTGCTCCCCAAGTTGGGAGGACAAATCCCGTTGGTCTCATTAAAAAATAAAAAATGGAACAGAAGAATAAAGGTGGGCGACCCACCAAGACATTATCAGAGAAACGGAAATATCAAGTACTTCTTCGGCTTAATACAATGGAGTACTACACCTTGTTGGGAAAAGCACGTGAAGCCTCTATCCCTCGACCTGAGTTTTTACGGCAGCTCATTACAAATGCAGAAGTAAAGAGCCGAATCAAGCCAGAGGAAATGCAACTCATCCGTACAGTTTCTGGCATGGCAAACAATCTTAACCAGATTGCCCATCGACTCAATGCTTTCGGCATCTCTGCACTCAACGAAGAACTGAATGCGCTGAAACAACTTATTCATGAACTTATGAAACGATTGAAGCCATGATAGCCAAGATTATTAAAGGAACAAACTTCAGTGGAGTTGTCAATTATATGCTCAGCAAACGTGAAGGTAAAGTCAAGGTCTTACAAGCCAATGGCGTGCGCAGTTCTTTACCAAATGACGTTGCACACGACTTCAACTTGCAAGCCTCTATGCGTCCAAGTGTACAGAAACCAGTTTGTCATACCATACTCTCATTCTCGACACATGATTCAGAACGACTAACAGATGCAACAATGGTGAGGATTGCCAACGAATATCTTCATAAAATGGGCTATGGCGACACACAGAGCCTTATCGTAAGGCACAACGACCGCCAGCATCCGCACCTGCACATTTGTATCAATCGCATTGGAAATGACGGTAAGACCATCAGCGACCGCAACGAAAAGTATCGTTCCACAAAGATTTGTCGAGGACTGACTGAGCGTTATGGTCTAACCATTGGCGAAGGAAAGCAAGAGGTAAACCGCTCGCGATTGAGAGGTGAGGATAAATTGCGATATGAAATATTCGATACCATTAAGTTTATATTACCTCAATCTCAGACTTGGAAAGATTTTGTTGCAGGGTTAGAGCAACAAGATATTACCACTCGTTTCAAAACAAAAGGTAATACCGATGTTGTACAAGGAATCACCTTTGAAAAAGACGGATGTAGTTTCAGTGGCTCAAAGATAGACCGAACGTGCTCTTTCTCTCGCCTCAATGCTGAGATAGAACAAAATTCTCACAAACAAGAGCAAATTAATCAACAAAATGAACCTATGGTACATTCTGTAGATGAAAGCAATTTTATTACCGACCTATCTGAAGCAATTAGTGAAGTGTTTTCTATGCCAACACCAAGTAATGGCGTAGATGTTGATGAACTTCGATTTCAAAAGAAACTCCGTAATAAAGCTAATCGCAAACGTAGAATTTAATCACATCAAATTTATATCAGTATGAATAACGAAATAGCACCTGTTCTCGATATTCTCGAAGAACTCAAACAAGAATGCAAAGCCATCAGTAAGGCACAGGTAGAACTGCACGCTACTATTGCTGAACAGCTATCTAATCCAAAGGGAGATAGCATTAAAACGCAAGGAGCTGTACAAATCCATCTCTCGAAAGAAACTCAAGCCAAAATCAAGGAGTATCAACTTTTTGTTTTGGAGGCACTATCAGAGTCGAGTAAGAAGCTTGACCCAAAGTTTGAAGCGTTGCAACAGCTTATCAGCAAGCATCAAAAATCTTTAGAATACAAGAACTACTCGCTCTTTGCAAGCGTGCAATTAGCCGAGCGTATGCTACTCTTATTGGTTTCTGGGCTGGTCATGATGAGTTGCTGGTTCTTCGGTATGGGAGCCAACCAACTGCAAACAGCCTCTGATTACGACCTGCGTTATCGCTATCTGCGTATGCAGGGTAAAGCAACCGCTTCAGAATTCGCTCATCTTGACAGCATTTTTACTTCGCATCGAAATCCCCAAACCATTCAGCAGTTGGAGCAGAAGGTCTTTGATTACGAGCAAGCCCTGCAACGGCAAGCGGAGTTATTGTTACAACAAGATAAGATTAAGCAAGAGCAAAGAGAACTAAAAAAGCAGTTGAATAAATAGCAAACAGTCCAAGAATCTATTTAGTACAGATTCTTGGAGTGTCTTCGTTCAGTAGTTTATTTTTCTACTTGCAGATAACTTATTGTTTAGCAACAGAAAATTTCGTATTTTCACTCATCAATTATATAGATTTTCCATATCCAATATTTTCGCCTGTTATTTCACAGCAAATTTCGTCTATAAATTGCTGAAAACATATATCCATAAATTCATTAATTAACCAATTATAATGTCCCGAAAGTAGTTGACTAAATTCCTGGGGATTGTATCTTACTAATTCACTTAACCAATGCATTAATGCATAAGTAATTACTAGAGGACTACGGTTCACAACTCCTTTTACATTTTTCTTAATATACCAGGATGTTTGAAACCCTCTTATATAAAAGAAATTATGTCTGATTTTGTTATGATATTTCACAAGTTTCTGTATTCTTTCGCTTTCCTTTTTGTGAATATCCCAATCAAATCTCTTTTTTACCCTAAAAATAACAGCTTCTGTATCCTTAGTTTTTTCGAAAGTTTTCGGTATATTTCTTAATGTATTACCATTTGAATATGCGTCATCGATAGTGAATTGAATATAAGCTTTTTTATGCGGTTTATTTAATTTGAAAACTATGTTTTCTATAGGAATAAATAGCTCAGTTTTTTTAGAACAAGTAATACTAAACGTACGATGAATAGCTGGCAGATTTCGAAGGAGATCCAACACTTTGATCCTTTCTTTATTTGTACTATCTTTTATACAATTAGCAAGTTTGGCTAACACGCCTCCACCTTCAAGAATAATTTCCTTGTTTAAGATACTTTGATTCGAATTACGGTCTGATGAAACCCCGTGGCTGATATTTATTAACGGATCATTATCGTTTTTCAAAGATATAAGTGATTTAGCGGCATTCATACAACAATAGTATGCAA
Organism: Prevotella melaninogenica; assembly: GCF_018128065.1. Taxonomy (NCBI): domain Bacteria; kingdom Pseudomonadati; phylum Bacteroidota; class Bacteroidia; order Bacteroidales; family Prevotellaceae; genus Prevotella; species Prevotella melaninogenica. The sequence continues at coordinate 1,577,542 of NZ_CP072360.1, forward strand.
TAAGAGGTTTGGATTCTATAGGTAATTCCTTTGCTGCGTTATAGAAATTCATGGCTTGTTTCCAAAAGAATCTAGCATATTGAGTTTTTTCCTTAGGCTGACTAATAAGCCATAGTTCTACATAGGAAAATGGGACTTTAGTAAGCACCCTTTTACTCTTGTAATTAGGAGCGGTATATGCCTTTGCTATACTGAGCTCTACGGAATTTAATTTTATAGTCATATTATTTTATCAATAATGATATCTTCTATCGCAATTTTATTATTTTAGTCTTTCTTTAATATATCTACCCCAACGATCTTGGACAATTCTTCCTCAACTTCCTCCACCGTAGGTAATGCAGATTTTAGATTGTCAGGGATTGCTTTTGACAGTTGGTAATCACTCACACCAATTGGTTGGTCATAGCCTGAGAGAGCATATTGTGCCACGACTTTATCACCACCATTACAGAGAAGCAAGCCGATGGTCTTATTGTCGTGTTCGCCACGGAGGGTATCATCCACTACATTGATGTAGAAGTTCAGTTGCCCCATATATTCAGGCTTGAAAGGTGTGGCTTTAAGTTCGATAACAACGTATGCATGTAGTTGGATGTTATAGAGTATGAGGTCGGCATAGAAATCAGAATCGCCCACTTCAAAATGCTTCTGCTGTGCCACAAATGCAAAGCCACAACCCATTTCCAGAAGATATTTCGTAATATGCGAAACCAATTGCCGTTCAATGTCTCGTTCTGCCATTTTATCAGTCTGTCCCATCATATCAAAGATGTAAGGGTCTTTCATCAGATAATTGGCAAGGTAGCTTTGCGGTTTGGGTAATCGCACAGAGAAGTTGCTCACTTTCTTTGCCGTAATCTGCCGAGCGAAAAGATTGGTTTCAATCTGCATTTGCAGAACATTGCTACTCCAGCCATTTGCAACCGCCTGCGTGATATACCAATAACGTTCACCCAAAGGCAGCTTGCTATTAAGCAATATAACATGGCTCGCCCAATTAGTGCGAACTACGGCAGACTGCTTAAAAATGTCTTCTATCTGATTTATATCGTGTTGGTAAATGACAGACAGTACTTCAGATATCTCTCCTAATTGTGCAACAGGTTCTTGCGTAATTATATCTCCTAGATTACCTGTAGCTTGGATTTGCGCAAGAGGTTCTTGCGTAAATTGATTGAGTTCGTTTGTAAGTTGTAATACATTATCAACCGAAGTACTATTAAGCTGTTTTTCAACCTTACCCACTTCTAATAGAATCTCCATAGGATAGACTTTGGCGAATTGGCACATATAGATAAGGTTACGAGTGGAATAGCCTTTCTTATCAGGATATTTAGAACGTATCGCCTTGGAAAGATTATCTATGACTTTGCTTCCCCAACCTTCTTTCTTTTGGAGGTAGAGAATAAAGTGCCCTACTTTCCAATAGTGGAAAAGCATATCTGCATTTGCAGAGGCTATCATGCGTACTTGCGTATGCTCAAGATCAGAACCGATGGCTTGAACAACGAGTAATAAATCTTGTTTTTCTGCTTTATTTATTTCTTGGCCCATATTGTTTCGGTATTATAATTGATTGAATTTACTCATGGCATTTGCCTTGATGTCGTCCGCAATATCTATGTAAGGTTTCATAGCCTTGTAATCGCTGTGCCCAGTCCATTTCATAACTACTTGCGGAGGAATACCCAATGCAAGTGCATTACAGATAAACGTTCTACGACCAGCGTGTGTTCCAAGCAAGGCATATTTAGGTGTAACTTCGTCAATGCGCTCATTACCTCTATAATAAGTTTGACGTACAGATTCGTCAATACCAGCCAATTCTGCCAACTCTTTAAGATAATCGTTCATTTTCTGGTTAGTAATGACAGGCAAAACTTTGTCATCTTCAAATACCACATCCTTATATTTATCCAGAATCGCTTTACTATGTTTATTCAACTCGATAATCAGACTATCAGAAGTCTTAACCGTTGTAACCTCAATATGGTCGCCCTTTATATCACTTCTACGAAGATTAAACACATCGGAGTAGCGCAAGCCCGTGAAGCATTGGAAGAGAAATACATCACGCACTCTATCTAAAGCTTGCTTGGCAGCAGGTACCTCGAACTCTCGGAGTTTGTTCAGTTCCTCCCAAGTGAGAAAGATGATTTTCTTCTGTGTGCTTTTGAGTTTAGGCTTATAACTATCGTAAGCATTGTTCTGATGTAGACCTTTCTTGAAAGCCCAGCGTAAAAACCACTTCAAGAAACTTAATTGCTTGCCAATGGTAGAATTGCGCATTTCCTTTACATCACGAAGATAGGTAACATAATCATTTAGACCTTTCTCATCAAAGAAATCAAATGTAAGTCCATCACGAAAGTTCATCAAATGATTTTTCACAGCAGCAAACTTCTCGTAAGTAGAATCAGTCCAATCATTCTGTCGTCCACAATCTCTCACAAACTCATCGAATACCTTGTAGAAAGCATTAGGTGTTGATTTTCTCGGTTTGAATTCTTTCTCTATAGGTTTGTGCAATGCATTGAATGCTTCTTTAATTTGTTCAGGGGTTGGCATTATTTCTTCTACCTCAAACTTTTTGAAAATTTCCTGCACCTCTGTATAATAGCCCAAGAGTGAAGCATTGATTTCAGAAGCTGATTGTTTCAGTTTGTTGCTACAACCATTCTTTACACGTTGCTTATCTGCATCCCACTTGGCAGCATCGATGCGATAGCCTGTCGTGAACTCAATCCGCTTGGAAGCGAAATTGACACGCATACGGATAGGCACATTCTCAACAATGAGAACACCGTCCTTCTTCCTACTTTCCAACGTGAAGATAATGTTTCGTTTGATGTTCATGCTTTTGGGTGTATAGATTTCTGCACCCAAAATTACACCCAAATTTTGATATTACCAAAGATTTTTCATGAAATCTTATTTTATTAACATTCTGTATAAATCTCTATTATACAATAGATTGAACGTATATGATACTATTTGAAGGTTCAAGAGAAAGAGCCTCTCTCTCCGCTAATAGGTTTCAAAAGGACTTCACAAAAGTTGTCATTTTAGCCTTCACAATTTAGATAATCGTTGTAAAATCAAGGTTTTACAACGATTTTTATTTGTATATACCTCTATCGCCTGACGGCATAAACCTATGTTTTGACAATCATCATTCGGTCAAATTCTGCTACATAAACTGCTACACAAAAATTGTAGCAATAAAAAATGTAGCAATGACGGGATTTTGAATACCATATTGACGGCATTAATTCTTTCTTTTTCAGAGTGTTATATATTAACTTTGCAGCCGAGTGCTACACAAAAGAATGATACATTATGAGAACAAATTTCAAGGTATCCTTCTACCTACGCTCAAACTATGAGAACAAAGAAGGAAAGTCGCCTGTAATGCTCCGTGTATTCCTTAACGGAGAGATGTCAAATTTTGGATCTACGAAAATCTTCGTGGACAAGACAATGTGGAATAATGCCACAAGTCGGCTCAAAAGCCGGACGGCAGAAAGTTTGTCCGTCAATGCGGCATTGGACTCTATTTCCACTACACTGAATGGAATTTACCGCAAGTTTGAGGATGACGAGTCCCTGTCATTGGAAAAAATCCGTTCTTTCTTTGTACAATAGTCCGTTAAATATTATGCTGCGTCAGCATCGAAACTAAATATATCATTTATCCTTTCTTTATTTAATGGCGTGTTCGGGTTCTTCTCGAACACGTCAATAATTCGTTGCGCATAGTAGGCATTGACCATCTGCGCTTTAAGTCGACCGATGGACGTGCCAAGTTCCTTGCACATGATTTTGGTCACATTGAGTGCTGTGAATGAAGAGTTGAAAGCAAATTCAAGTTTTCTCTTGTCGCGTGCCTGACAATCTGTAAGACCGAGGAATTGCTTTGCGTCGCGAAAGCAAAACTCCTCTTGGAAACGTGTGGTATAGTACTCCATCACATCGCGTCCACTCATGCTCTCATCCGTAGAGAAGTACAGACGGCGGACACCGTTGGGCAACTCGTGGATGACAAGCGACACGACCCTATGCAAGGATTTGCACCATGCCTTGAGCGCATAGGCTGTACCTTTGGTCTCTCCTAAATCAAGCTCATTGCCTTTGGATATGTCGATGTTCCTTACGTCAATCTTATCACCTTTGACACGAGGACGGCCGGGCTTTCCTGTGGGCTCTCCGTCCCATATATAGAACAAGGCTGCATCATGACGCAAGCGACTCACAACATGGAAGCCCATCTTCATTACCTTGTCGATGAAAGGTCTTTTGGAGAAGGCTGAGTCGGCGACAAGAACCTTGCAAATACGCTGTAAGGTTACCTTGTCGTCCTCCAACACCTTGGCATACCAGTCGTATAGACTCATCTCTTTTTTCTCCTCCCCTTTTTCCAATGTGGTCTGCACAGCCTTGAGCATCATACACTCATGCAGGTCTACATCTATCACACCGATGCCGAGAATCTCAAGACCGTGCTTTACCGCACCTGCACAGCCCGACCAAAACGTACCCACGTATGGGGTATGCTTCCCAGCCTTCTTAATGAAGCTTGGATCAATAACGATGGCATTGCGACCCTTACCCTGCTTGAAGGCGAAAGCACTCAGCCACATATTCATTTCGAGCCAGTTCACGCTGCGCTCTGCCGTCTGCCGATAGCATTGCTCGCCACGCTTTCCATAGCGTCCCATCTGCGTGAAATTACATTTCCTTGGGATGACCATCAAAAGAAAAAGCATTTCCATGACGTTTGTTTGAATACTTTTGTTTAACTTTGCTCCATCTTCGGCACTAAATGCTGCTTTGCAGAGCCTCATATATCGGCTAATCAAGTTGGTTATCAGCATAAACTTTATTGTCTTTTTACATCTATAAAGTTACTGAAATTCAATGAGATAGCCGATTTTATTATGTTATATTTTGTTATATTCTGTTGCCTAATTATCTCTTTCTCAGAGACTTATCATGTTTCCTTTCTACCACAATTCCTGTTGCCTTTTGGGTAAAAGCTTCGCAAACTGCGAAAATTTAACGGACTATTGTTTGTAGGAAAAGACAGGGAATACACGACTTTTCTCCCAGTATTTGACAAGTTCAACGAAGACATCAGGCAACGCGTCAGACACACCATCAGCAAAGATAGTTTGCAAAAGTACTGTGTTTTGAGAAGACATTTCTCAGAGTTCCTTATCCATAAATATGGAAGAAAGGATATAGGACTTACAGAATTTACTCCATCCGTGGTACAAGACTTTGAGTTATATCTGAGTACAGTGGCAGGCTGCGCTTACAATACATCGGTTAAAAAAAACATATTCTCGTGATTTTATTTTATCATTATTTATTTAAATAGCCTTAGAACCATAGAACTTTTCTTTTATCACCTTAATTCCGCAGAACAAAATCTTATAAGAAACCCAAGTGCCTGAGTGACAAAGTCTTCAAAACACTTGGATATGTCAGAAATTTCACCTAACATAGTGCTGTTAAATAAAAGCAAGCAAAACAAGTGACATGACAAAGATAGCAATTAAAAACGAGAATATCACTTCTTTCGGTGGAATTTATCATATTATGGACGTATTTTCAAAGTTGGGCTTTGAAAAACTTACAGAATCTGTCTTGGGCAAATGTGGGTGTAGCGATAAGGCTTTTAGTCATGGAAACATTTTCGGTTCTCTCTTCTTCAGTTACCTTTGTGGTGGAGAATGTCTTGAGGATATCAATGCGCTTATAGGGCAGTTCAGGCAGAGACCTGGCACGCAACTGCCTGGTGCCGACACTGTAGGACGTGGACTTAAGGAACTTGCCGAAGAGAATATCGTCTATAAGAGCGAGATCTCTGGGAAGTCGTATAGCTTCAATGCAGCAGAGAAACGGAACACCTTACTTCTGCGAATGATACGACAGATGGGGCTTATAAAGGTAGGCAGCCATGTTGACTTGGACTTTGATCATCAGTTTATTCCTGCCCACAAGTTCGATGCAAAGTATTCTTACAAACAGGATTTTGGCTACTTCCCTGGTTGGGCTTCCATTGGGGGGCATTATCGTTGGAGGTGAGAATCGTGATGGAAACACCAATGTGAAATTTCATCAGGAAGACACGCTTCGTCGCATTATGGACCGAGTAATCTCAGAACTTGGTGTGACAATAGAGCGTTTCCGTGCCGACTGTGGGTCGTTCTCAAAGGAAATTATCCAAACCGTAGAGCAACACTGTAACACATTCTATATACGTGCTGCCAACTGTGGCACCCGCCACGAGGAGTTCTGCCAGCTGGAAGAATGGAAGAGCGTTGAGGTTGGTTATGAATTTTGTCAGTGTGCCAGCGAAATGGGTGCGCACAGGAAGGCAGAACGTTCTAAACCTTTATACCAATAAAGCATACTACTCTGAAGTGTTCCTTGAATAAACAGCATTTCTTTGTGGCATTCATTTTCCCCATTGGCTTGGGTGGGGGATTTTATGCGCCTGCAAGGGCAAATTCCAGTCTAAGGTCGCTTCCTATCACATGTAGAGGCAAAAAGACGTCTCAACACACAAAATCATCTCACAAGAAAAAGTGCTGCGGAATTGAGGTATCAAAGAAATTAGCTCTGCAAAATTAAGTTTAAAAACTTTCTGCGGAACACGGACATCATAACTGCCATTAATTCTTATATCTTCTTCTCCTCCTTCAAAAGCTGCATCAACCCTTTTTTTTAATTCTGCTTCGAGAAGACCAATATCGTCACAAACTTTCAATAATTGTTCCATTTCCTCAATTTTCAAGCACTCCTCATTTTCTACACGTTTTTTGTCAAAATTCCACATTTGAGCAGAGATCAAGGAATAACGCATAGGGTGTTCTACCGCTGTTTGGAATTGCAAAGCAGACATAATTGCCTGTTCCTTATTTATCCACCGTGATTTAATTTCGATACGATATGGTTCAAAACCATCTTTACTTAGTATTAAATCCTGACCGCCTTGCTCATTCTTTACAGAGATGTTTGTATCTTTTAGAGTCTCTTCTATAAGGCGTTGAACATTCTTCTCAACATAATCTCCTAACATCTTAATGTATTGTTCATGCTCATAAGCATCAATAGCTTCATTTATTTTATTTAGCACATTGTCCGCATCAGATCTTTCAGACACATCTGCCATCTTTGTAAGTAATTCTGGCTTTTTCTGTTTCATCATTCGATTGATGGCCTTACGTTCTTCATCAGTGCCCAATTTATATCTTATTGATTCACGTTGATCATATATATCTTTGAAAAGTCTCCGCCATTGCTCTCCTTCTGTACCTTTCTGCTCCGTAAGTTCTATAATATCAAGCAGGATTATATTATCGTATTGTGAAGAACTCAATTTATTTTGTATTTCTTTAGCAACACTTTCAGGAGTGAATTGATATGTCTCTTCATTATATTTGGAGAAGAAATCTGCAAAACGAGAATCTACGCACTTACCATTTAAATCTTCACCAATGACATCTGTGTATAATTCAAATAACTTGGTACTTACATTTATATTCTTTTTCAGGTCGTCAGGTTTATGCAAAAACCCATTCATGTCAGGATAAATAGCATATTGTGTGCAGAATGTTTTATAATCATCACCTCGAGCATAGTCAACAAAATCGACCAAATCCTTGATATTCTCTTCGGTCCACATTTTATTCTTTTTACTAATTTTCATCATCTGATTCTCTACAAGCGATTTAAATACTTGCCGATATAGGTCAAATCCATTTTGATCTTCTTCATCTGCAGGGATATATATTTCCTCATAGCCTTTAATTCCTTCAAAGCGATAGATTATAGGCATTAACTTGTTACGCTTAGAATCACCATTTTGTGTCGTAAATGCAGAACAGAGATTGATTATGCTTTTCTCGAAATCACCACCATAAGGTTGTGGAGTCACAGAATTTTTCCAACAAGTATTTTCTTTTTCCCCTACAATATCATTTAATTCCTCTCGCAAATTTTGTCGAGTATATGGGGTGAGTTTAATTATATCTTGATATTCCATATCAACCATCTTTATGCAGATGGTTGAATCTACTGCTTTTACAAGGTTATATAACTCGGCGGGAATTACTCTAGCATCACGTAAATCATCACGCTTTTTTAATTCACCTTCACGGTTAGGAATAAGTTCGTATTTTTCAAAGAATTGTGTAGCATCTGCCGCAACAAGTAATTTCAACATGTTCAGTAGATTTTCACCTTTTTCTTTACTCACAAATTTTACGATGTCTTCAAGTGTCAAAAAGTTTTTTTCTTTTTCACAATCCCAAACGCTAATGATTTTTGACCATTGAAGTATTTCATCCTTGCAAGGTATCAGTTTTGTCCTCTTTGCATAAGGGTAAATGGTATTAAGGTACTCTGTTTCATTCTCAGATAAAAATTGTTCTAGTGAGGATTCTAAGACCATAGGGTGCTCTTCTTCATCCATACAATACCGTTTTCCATCAATCTCAATCAACTTTAGTTTTTGAAATTCAGTTACCCACTCTTCTTTTAGATCTTTATAATAATTTTCTGTTTCCTTCTCTGTAAATCCATTATCCTTTATGTCAATATTAGCCATCAAAATAGTTTTATCCCATTTTTCGACATATATTTCAAGAAATTTCCAGAGGTATTGTGTCATCTCATTTAGTATTTTCTTATTGTCCTGGACAATGCTCTCATTTGCATCATTATTCTTTGGAACAATAATATTATCACGCTTTTCTTCAGGAGTAAAACGATGAGAGTGGAACAGGAAATTTACATTAAAATAATTAGAGCCAATTAAAGGGAAGTGTACAAATAATTTAGGTATATCACCTAAAGAACATACCTCTGTTTCGGTTTGGAGAGGCAATAATATTCGACTCTCTCCATCGTGAAGCTCTAAATAAAAACAAATATCAGAGTAAATAACTATATTTGCAGTTGTGCACTTTTGCTTGACAACGTACACATCCTACACCTATGGTAGAACAGATATTCCTATATGGACGTGGCAGTATCAATTGATACACTTTTCTCTTTCACCGATATCAACCTACGACATAACTACAAAAGATATAAAATTGTGATAGAAAGAAAGTTAGAATGTAGTTAGAGAAAAACAAGCATTACAACCCTATGACTACATTCTACTTTTCTTCTTTACGTACGTTCACTTGTTATTTTATTTTGAGTATAGTCATTTCATGTATTAAAATGGAGTCAGAAACTGTACTTCATCTTCACCCACGCTTCGGAGTTCTTACCATACATGGCAAACTTGCCTTTGTTGGCATGGAAATAGTCGTAGCCGACGGTGAGTTCTATATCGTCGTTGAGAGAATAGGAGGCGGAAAGGCGGTTGAAGATGCCGCCGCTTGCCACGTCGATGTAGGCAAAGGTGGAGAGTTTCAGCGTGTTGTGCAGCAGTTCCTTTGAGAGTCTTGCTGTGGCAAGTCCGGCATTGCGATAGATGGAGAGTGCTGCGAGATTGCCCGATGTGTATTTATGGCAATACTGCATGCTGATGTTCCAGTCGTTACCCGGATACCAGTCTACCCCTGCAAGGGCGTTGAGGGTGTTGCGCCGCACGGTATTCTGCCCCAAGCCGCTTCCTTGTGCCTCACCTATGTACTCGGCGACTTCGGCGCGGAGGACAAACTGACCGACGGGCAATGAGCAGTCGGCACCCAACATCGTCATACGGCGGTACTGTCCGTTGATGTGGAGCGTCCTTCCATCGCCCGACAGGGCAGGGCAAAGGGCGGGCAACTTGTTCCACGTCCGCAAGGCACTCACGGAGAAGTCTATTCCGCTGAGATTGACGCTTGCCCGGCCGCCAAACTCCATATTCTTGATTTTCTTTTCCGGCTTGCCGCTTTCCAAGTCGGTGGTATAGGGTAGTGTAGCAGATGGCAGGCGTATTGCCCACGGATTGCGCTCGTCTGTCGGCAGAATAAAGAAGTTTACCACAGGATTGCACACGGCTTCAAGGGTGACCGAACCTCTTGTGTATTTTGCACGCAGTCCGTTGACGGGCATGCGAATGTCGTCGTAGTCTTGTGCGAGAAACTCGGTATAATCGAACGGCGACACGCAATCGGTAACGCGCAGTGCATCCGCCACGCCCCATACGACAATCTGCCGCCCGACGCGCAGGTCGAAGTTGCCCTTTGCATAAGAGAGATAAGCCTCGCGCAATTCCAGTCCTGTGCGTTCTTTCAATATTCCGTTGTAGGTGGCGTTCAGGGATAGGAAGAGCGAAGCCGCCCCTTTTTCGAGTTTGAGTTCTCCCCGCGCCCGAGTCCGCGAAGCCATCCAGTCGGTACGTCCCTCCGTCCTGACGGCATGGTAGGTATCAAGAAAACCTTTCACCTGCACCTGCAAGGCCTTATCGTCCGATGCTTCGACCGTTTCCAGCGGAGTGCATTCCGAACCGATGGTGTCGCTATCGGCCGGCAATGTATTATCGATTTGGGCCGCTGCCTGCACCGAGAGTATCGGCACAAGCAAGAGCATAAATAGTTTCATATCAGAGTCCTTTCTCCAGTTGGGAAACAGTGAAAAGGTTAGGCGATAGCTTTATGTTGAACTTCTGATTGTCCATACGGATAATGGTTTTGTGTCCCGTCTGTACATTCTCCATCTGCATATGGTGCATCGTCCAGAAGCCCTGCACTTTATTTATGTTGGAAATCGTGAGCCTACGGTGCAGCTTGTTCAGTTTGTCGTAGTATTCCGCCTTTACCGCCATCAGGCAGTCCTGCCGAACCCAGGTGACGCGGCGTGTGTAAATCTCGTCTTTGTCGTTGGGTACCGACTCTACCACCCAACATTTTTGACCGCCCAACATTTCTTCGCGCAGAAGCGTATGCTTCTCTTCGTCCACGCTGCGGGCGCTCATATCGTTGTAGGTAAAGTCGCTGCCCATGAAATAATCGGTTTTCGACGACTTCCCGCTGATGCGCCTCGTCTTTTTCATTGCCGGAAGATAGAGCCACTTGTCGTCCACCTTGGCGGTATTGTCGTAGTCCCAAGTGAGGAATCCCGTACCCTTCACGTCGCCGGGATAGGTGAAGAACATGATTTTCTTCGTATCATTGCCTATGTCCATTGCCCACGATTCGAGTTTCCTCACACGCTTATGCCCGCTCTTCTGAATGAGCGTCATTTCGATGGTGGCATAACGTGTGTCACCGTCTGCGCGGTTTCTTACTTTCTGCATGATGTCTCTGCCCGACAGCCCTGCTGCCTGCGCGCCGCACACCGCCAGTATGGCGATCAGCAGCAATGTGAAATGTTTTGTTTTCATATCGTTATATTTTATGGTGTTTTGTTGTTATCAAGGAAATTCATTTGTCGTTCCCAGAGAAGTCCTCTTGTCATTTCTTGAGAAGTCCGTTTGTCGTTCCCTGGGAAGTCCGTTTGCCGTTCCTTGGGAAGTCCGTCGGTCATTCCTTAGGAAGTTCATTTGCCGCTTCCGAGGAAGGCCGCTTATCATTCCCGAATACACGGAGATACTTGAAAAGAATTGGCGCGAGAAAGAGGTCTGCCAGCAGGGCCGACATCATACCGGCCACAGCCAGAATGCCCCAATTGCGCATCTGTGTGCCGTCGGAGAAGATGAAGCCTGTAAACGTAGCCGAGATGACGACTGTGGACATGACAATGGCGAGTCCTTCGGTGCGGAAGGTTCGGTTGATGGCTTCTGCATAATTGCCGCACCTGTCATATGTCACATGGCTGTGGTTGATGAAGTGGATAGTGTCATCGACGGCAATACCCAAGACCATCGGAATGAGCGAGGCTGTCATCATATCGAGCGGATAGCCCAACCAACCCATCATACCGCCCACGATGATGGCGGGGGCAATGTTCGGTATCATCCCAACAAGCCCCACTTTCCAGTTGCCGAAGACAAGCACGAGGATAACGCCTATGACCAAGACCGACAACAGCATCGACCACATCTGCCCGCGCTCCACATACTGCTGCATCACGGTGAACTGCGGTATGCTACCCACCACTGAGACGTGTGCGCCGGGAAAGAGTTTGCGCGCCTCCGCCTGTAAGTAGTTCATTTCCTTTTCCGCCTCATTGGAGTTGTAGTCTTTCATCTCCAACTGCAACCGCAGCCGCTTGTAGTCGTAATCCATCCAGTATTCCGACTCCGTACCGCCCGCATTCTCATAGAGCAACAGCAACTGCGCCACCATATCGGCATTGTCGGGAATACGATAGAACTGCTGCTTGTTGCCGTTGAGCGTACAGTTCATATCCTTCACGATGTCGGTGATGGAATTGTGGCGTTTCGTCAGCTTGTAGCCGCCTGCAATCTCCGCCAGTCGGTCAAGTTTCTGCAAATTCTCCGGCTTCTTGGCGTCGTTGTCGTGCGGCAAGGTAATCATAAGGTCATAGGAATATATCGAACCGAGTTCGGTTTCACAGAGGTCGAGGAATTTCTTTACGTATGGAATCTTCCGCCCCATCGTCTTTTCGATGTCGAACGCCGGCTCGATGGAGAAGAGTCCGATACCGCAGAAGATGGTCAGCACAACCGATGAAACGACAATGGAACGATGCCTGCGCGTCACGAAACTGCCAAACTGTTCGAATCGTTTGCCGATATATCCTTCAAAACTCTTCGACATATCGGCGGCAGGCTTGCGGTCCTTACCGAACGACAACAGGATGGGTGTGAGCAGCAGGCAGGTGAGCAGCACAGCAAGCAGACAGAGCGAGGTGTTGATGCCGATGGCTCGCATCGGTACTATCTTCATGGACAGGAACGTCATCATGGCAGCCACGGTGGTAAGTCCCGACAGCAACACGCCCCAACCGGTTTCGCCTACGGCTTCCTTGATTGATTCCCTACGCTTGCCTGTTTCTACAAACTGCGTCTTGAAGAAATTGTACAGGTGAATGTTGTAGGCGATGGAGCAGGCAAAAGTCAGTATCACGGCAATCATTGTTGTGGTCATGTCGATGTAAATGCCCGTCCAGCCGATGATGCCGAAACTGATGAGCAGTCCGAACACGGACGTGAGCAGTGGTGCAACAACGCCGCGCAGCGAACGGGTTACGATGAGCATCACAACGATGGAGATGATGAAGGCAAAGAGGAACAGTCGCCCCAGTTCGCTTTTGAGATAAACGAATTTCTCGTAGCCCAGATAGGGCATTCCCGCAGCGTTGGGCGACAGTTCGGCGTATTTCGCCTTGCCGATGATGTGTCCCGCTTCTTTGCCCGTAATCATGTCGGGCGCAATGTCGCTCGTCTTCTTCCACACGCTGTCTTCGGGGAACGGCCGCAGTTTCACCATAATCCACGTCATCGTGCCGTCGTTTGACACCATCTTCTTTGCCAAATACGGTTTGCTGTACGCTTTCTGCCGGATTACGTTCAGCGAAGCGGCATCAGACGGTATTTCGTCGGGGACAATCTGTTCGATGGTCATACCCTCCTCCGTACCTACGGCAAACTCAATATCGGTGAGCGACGTTACTTTGTCGGCATACGACAGGCTGTCTTTCAGTTCGTTGCTCAGTTCGCGAATGAGCGTCAGGCTGCGTTGGGAGAAGATGTCCTTGTTTTTCACCAGCACCGCCACATAGTAGTCGTTGCCGAAGATAGACTTGAACTCGTTGGTCTTGAGCAGCATCGGGTCGTCGCTCACGAAATAGTCGTCGAACGAAGTTTTCATCACGATGCGCTTCGCTCCCACAAACGAGAAGGCGATGATGACTACGAACAACGCACCGACCACAAGCCGGTGGCAGAGTATCCAGTCTGCCAACTGCTTGAACTTACTGTTGATTTTTACGATTTTCATTGTTGTTTTATCTTTATTCTTAATATTATCTCCAATCAGTCGTTGGGAACCTTTAATACTTACGGAATTGGACACACATGTCCAACTAATTGGATGAATTTGTCCAGCTCATTAGACTCGCCTGTCCAACTTATTGGACAAGCGTGTCCAATTTGCACGAACGTCATACACACCGTAAGACATATACTGTTGCTGTTTGCCATAATCCTTTGCGAGCGATTGATGTGGGGGTATCATTGCCGTTTTTCCTGTTGCAGACGAACCATGCGGGCGAACTCGCCGTTGCGAGCCAACAGCTCGTCGGGCGTGCCCTGTTCGCTCACCGTTCCGCCGCTAAGCACCACGATGTGGTCGGCATTGCGGACGGTGCGCATACGGTGGGCGATGATGATAACGGTCTTGTTACGTACCAGTTCGGAGATGCCCGCTTGTATTTTCGTCTCGTTCTCGGCGTCAAGGCTTGCGGTGGCTTCGTCGAGAAGTATGATTGGGGCATTCTTCAGCAGGGCGCGGGCAATGGAAATACGCTGCCGCTCGCCACCCGAAAGGGTTTCGCCGTTTTCGCCGATGACGGTATCGTAGCCTTGCGGCATTCGGCTGATGAAGTCGTCGCACTGCGCCAGTCGGGCGGCGTGGCGCACTTCCTCGTCGGTGGCGTTGCGCTTGCCGATTCGGATATTGTCGGCAATAGAGGCATTGAACAGCAATACGTCCTGAAAAACAATGGAATAGTGTTTCAGCAGCGTTTCGGGGTCAATCTTCGAGATGTCGTTTCCGCCCACAAGAATTTGTCCGTCTTCGATGTCCCAAAAGCGTGCGGCGAGTTTGGCAGTAGTGCTTTTGCCTCCACCCGACGGCCCTACGAGGGCGGTAACGGTGCCTTGACGTGCCGTGAACGAGACATTGTGCAGCACTTGCTTCTTGGTTTCGTAGGCAAAACTTACGTTGCGGAACTCGATGTCGTAGTTTTCGAGTTGTACGTCTGCACTTCCCTCCTGCGTAGGCATGTTTTCTATTTCCTTCATACGGTTGATGCGCACGTCGAGGAAAGAGAGAAGGGCAAGGTAGTTGCACACTTCGATAATGGGATTGTAGACCATTGCCGATGCCAAGAGGTAAGCCAAGTAGGTGAATACCGACACTTCGCCCTGCTGCAACAGCCACGCTCCCACCAATATAACGGTGGGCATACCGAGCTTGAGCAGCATTCCGGCGAGATTGAGGAAGACTCCTGCCACGAGTTCGCCGCGCACCAGCTCGCGTTCGTAGCCCTTCAGCCGCTTGTCGAAGCTGCGGCAGTATGTCTGTTCGCCACTGTACGACCTTATTTCCTGCATACATTCCAGCCCTTCCTGTATCTGTTCGGTTACGCCACGCTTCACTTTATAGTGTTGGACGAAGGCTTTGTGGAGCTGACGGCGCGACAGCAGCAGGGTGGTTACGGCGAGCGGAACAACCCAAAAGAGGGCTAAAGCCAAGTGCCAGTTGTAGGAGAACATGCCCACGCCGATGATGACGACGCTCAGAGCCGACGCAAACAGCTGGGGAACAGCGTGCGAGAAGGTTTGCTCGAGCATCGTGCAGTCTTCCATCACGGTAGAGGTGAGGTCGGAAAGGTTGCGTTCGCCGAAGAAAGCGAGGGGCAGTCGGCGCAGCTTTTCCGCCACTCCGATGCGGCGTTGCGCACTCTCGTTGTAGACGGTGGTGTAGGTGCTGTCGTACTGTCGGAGGGCTATGAAGAACATAAGCACTGCCAAGAGCGTTGCCACAAGCACATAGAACCACAGCGTGTGCGGCTCGGTGGAGGGCTTGGCGTCGATGTACTCCATGAGGAAGAAGAACAAATAGGTGGGCGGCAGCATCAATGCGAGGTTCATTAGTGTAGAGCAGGCGATGCCTTTCCGCAAGTCTTTCGCTCCTTTTTCGGTGAGGGCGAACCGTTGTTGAAGATATTTTATCATAATCTTGTGTCCTTTCTGTTTAGGTTTATAGTTTCCATGCCACCGACTTTTGGTATTCGTTCCACATCTTATAATATAATGTGGCTTGCTCCATGAGCTGTTGGTGGGTGCCCTGTTCGGCTATTCTGCCGTTGTCTACCACGACAATGTTGTCGGCATCTTGCACGGTGGTCAGTCGGTGGGCTATCATGAGCACGGTTTTTCCGCAAGTCAGGTGGGCAAATGCCTGCCTGATAAGGTGCTCGTTTTCGGGGTCGGCAAAGGCAGTAGCTTCGTCGAGCACCACGATGGGCGCATCTTTCAGAATGGCACGGGCAAGCACTATGCGCTGCTGCTCGCCGCCAGAGAGGTATGTTCCCTCCGCTCCTATCACGGTGTCCAGCCCCTGTGGCAGCCGCTCGATGATTTCCCGACTCTGCGAGAGGTCTACGGCACGGTTCACCTGCTCGATGGTTGCATCGGGATTGCCGTAGCGTATGTTCTCCAAAATGGAGGTCTTGAACAGTCGGGTGTTCTGAAACACGAACGACACGTTGCGCATCAGCGTTGCCTTATCCATGTGCCGAACGTCCACACCGCCTATTTTCAAGCTGCCTTCGCGCACGTCCCAGAAGCGTGGAATAAGTCTTGCGATGGTTGTCTTGCCGCTTCCGGACGCTCCCACCAGCGCAACGGTCTTGCCTTGCGGTATGTCGAGGTCGATGTGGCTTACGGCATCGCACTCCGCCGCTTCGTATCGGAACGACACATTGCGCAGGCTGACATCGAAGGCTGTTGCTTTCTCAGGCTCGGAACTCTCTGGAAGCGGTGGCGTGGCAGTGAGTTTCTCCAATCGGTCTACCGCTTCGTTTGCCAGAAAGAGGTTCTCGCTGAGGTGCATGGCTTTCATTACGTTGGCTGCAATGATGGGTGCGATGAGCACATACAGCACCATATCGGAAACGATGATGGCAGTTTCGCCGCCGTGCCCTATCAGTATGATGCCCGTAGGCACAAGCAGAAAGGCGAAAGCATTGATGGCTATGGTGTAGGCAGACATGGGCGTGCGCCACAGAAGGGTGTACCTGATGACGAGGTCGCGGTAGTTGATGATGCTGTCGTGAAAGCGTTTGAACGAGAATACCGTCTGTTGGAAGACCTTCACGACGGGTATTCCGCGCACGTACTCCACAGCTTCGGCACTCATTTTCTCCTGTGCGTCAAGGTACATACGCTGGAAATCGTTGTTCTTAGGGTTCATCATGTAGCCCATAATGCCGAAGGCGCACACTATCGGCACCATTGCGGCAATGCCCAACTGCCAGTCTACGGCAAGCAGAAGCACTATGATGCCTATCGGAGCCACCACGCTGCCTGCCACATCGGGCAGTATGTGTGCCACGAAAGTGTGGGTCTGGCTCGAATCTTCGTCTATTATCTTGCGCATACGCCCCGTGTTCTGCGTGTCGAAAAAGCCCAACGGAACACTCATCAGCCGTTCCATGGCAGTGCGCCGCATATTGGTTTCGATGCGGAAAGCGGAAAGATGCGAGAGCATGAGGGCGGCGAAATAGAGCAGAACATTCGCCACCGACACCACGAACGCCGCAATGGCATAATCCCATACGGGCGTATCGGCAAGGTCTCCGTCGGCAGTGAGCAGCGTGCGCACCACCAACCACAGGAAAATAAAGGGTACGAGCGACAGCAGTCCGTTCACTGCCGACAGCACAACCGAGCAGGGCAGCAACGGCTTGCGCCCTCCCATGTAACGTCCTAAGCGTTTCAGTATTCTTATCATCTTCTTCTATATATGTTAAAAGGTTGTTATTTCTACGGTTTCATCAGCTCTCTCCACCCTGCCATACTGTAAGCGGCATACTGCTCGAGCGCACGGTTCACCTCGCTTTCGTCGTACTCCTCGTGCTCCACAAGTTCGCAGAAGATGTTCACCCACATGGAACTCGCAATGTGCAGGAAGAAGGGCGATATGTCGATGTTGATGTGCGGATAGCGCGCTTTCATCAGTCGCAGGTATTCCGTGCCTGCTTTCAGCTGGTGTTCAGCTATTCTCTCCTTGTAGCCCGCAAGCGATGTGCCTTCGGCATTGAATAGCAACAGGCACAGCTCGGGGCGGTAAAGCCTCACCATTCGCTTCATTGCACCGATGTATTCGTTCTGAAAATCGAGTGCGTCGAACACCTCGATGCAGAGGTGCCGCTCCTCGTTGTGCGACAGAATGTAGCGGTTCAGCTCGTTGAGCAGCGGCCGCAACACCTCGCAGAACAGCTCGTCCTTGCTGCGGAAGTAGTTGTACACGTTGCCAGCAGCAATGCCCGCACGCCGCGCCACCGTACGGATAGACGTGCTGCGTGCGCCGTGAGCGATAAATTCCTCGCGCGCTACGGCAACAATACGCTGTCGTATGTCGTCTTTCAGTGTCTGCATACGCCGATGAAAACTTTAAATAATGAACCAAGTTCTGTTTTGTTCATAAAAAAATCGCACCGTTTCGTAATCGAACGGTGCGATTTATTGAACGAGCCTATTTGCGCTCTTACTATATAAATATTGTGTATTCGCATAGCTGCAATGTTTATTTTGCAAAAGTAGTAAAGATATAAAAACGCCGCAATACCCAAAAATAAGTATTTTGCAATAAACACTTATGTGTGTTGAATGTCTAAATTTATTTTAACGTGAGTTCGACGAATTCAGAACAAAGCAAGCTGTGTATCAATAGTCCTTTGCAGATTGATGCACGGCTTCTTTGGAAACAGGCAATAGGCAGCAATTGCCCCTAATAAGTTGACGATGAAATTGTCAAAGCATCTATGCCTGGAGTGTTCCACTTGTGCAATGTTCTTAAGTTCATCATTCACCGTTTCTATAATGGCTCTTTTTCTGAGTAAAAGTCTGTCTGAAACGCTCATTAAAGCTCCTTTCATGTTACTTTTCAATTTGGTAATAAGCTGTATTCCGTCAACGAAAAGCCTTTGAAAGAGGTTCTTGCCGATGTACCCCTTATCACCGACCAGCTTACCATAGATGAATTCTATGAATGCCTTGTACTCCAAAGGCTTACGATCATCAACATCTCCCGGCGTTATCATAAAGTTGAGAAGCTCTCCTTTCTCATTGCAAATCAAGTGCAATTTGGAACCGAAGAACCAACCCATAGAGCATTTTCCTCTTTGGGCTATGCCTTTGAAAACTTTGTGAATATGTATTCTCTGATTCTTGCAGACACACAATGGTGTACTGTCAACAAATCTTATGCCCGTGCATTTTCCCAAGAGGACCTTCTTGATAAACAAGGTTAAGGGTACGGCTACCTCCTTTTCCAATTCTACTAAACGGTTATAAGAAACAACATTGGGAAACAGATGGCGAAGATGCTTGCATACTTTTTCAAGATAGAAATGTTTAAAGCAGCGATAACCGGAGTCGTGGAAAAGAATCATTATCAGCATGACTTCTGCCTTTGACATCGTGGAACTTCGATGATATTTTCTTTTTCCGGCAGGTTTTAGCGCATATTTTGTTGTCATAGCATCAAAAAACTTGCAGAAGTCGTCTGCCATACAAAATATTTCAGTAACTTTATCTTCGGTGATCATAGCGATTTTTGTTTGTAATTCTATGTATATCAACACTTTAAAATTACAACAAATTTCGTTAATCACCAAATCTATAGACACTTATAATTCATCGAACTCACGTTAGTTAGAAAAATGATAGCAAAAATTTCAGCAACGGAGAACCTTGGAGGTGCACTCGGCTACAACTTCAAAAAGGTGGAAAAAGGAGAAGCAAATATTCTTCTTGCCGCTGAATTGTATCAGAGCAAGGAAGGACGTTATACGATGGAGGACGTGCTTGCTGATATGGAGGCATTGATACCGAAGAACTGCCGTACCAAGAAAACGGTGTTCCACTGTTCGCTCAATCCGCACCCAGACGAGAAACTATCCGATGAAACACTCTCGCAGATAGCAAAAGAGTATATGGAGGCACTCGGCTATGGCAATCAGCCCTACATTGTGTTCAAGCATAATGACATCGCCCGTGAGCATATCCACATTGTGTCGCTTCGGATAAACGGTGAGGGAAAGAAAATCAACGACAAGTTTGAGAAGCGGCGGAGCAAGCAGATTACCGATGTCTTGGAGAGGAAATATGGTCTCATTCCAAGTTCAAAGGTCAGGGATAATGTGGAAACAAAAACACCAAAAGTGAATATTGATAGAGGAAACATCAAGGAGCAGGTGGCAAGTATTCTCCGCATGGTGCTGAAACATTATTGCTTCTGTTCATTGGGAGAGCTGAACGCCATCCTTTCCGCATACAAACTTGCCGTGGAAGAAGTGAAGACGGAGTTTCGGGGAAGGAAATACAATGGACTTGTCTATCTTCCAACTGATGGCAAGGGCAACAAGGCGGGCACACCCATCCATGCCTCAGACATCGGCCGTGGTGTGGGCTATACTGCCGTACAGAACAGGATGCAGAAATCAAAACAAGCCGTCAAGCCGTTGGTACCGACTATAATAGGCAAGGTGTTACAAACAATGCGTACCTCTCCAAAGACAGAGGAAGAACTTCGACAAAGATTGGAAGTACAAGGCTTGCGTGTGGTAATCCGAAAGAACGAAAGTGGACGAATGTATGGCGTCACGTTCATTGACGACAAGGAGGGCATCGCCCTCAATGGCTCCCGATTAGGCAAAGGATATGCCGCCAATGTATTCAACACTTATTTCTCCAATCCTACACACAATCCATTCTTGGATGAAACGCTGTATGGCTGTCCGTCTGTCCATTTGGAACAATCGGCAACCGTTCAATCTTTGCGACAGAATACGGAAGAAGGCGATAACATTGTCAATGAGCTTATTGAGGATATGGCAAATGGTTCATTCCTACCTATGGGCAACGATGATTGGAAGGAAGTGGCGTGGCAGCGAAAGCTCCGCAGACAAAATAAGGTAAATCTTAAACGCAGAAAGCGTTAAAGTACACCGTTCAAATAATATTCAAACACTTTTCAAATAGTATTAAAACGATATTCTAAATAAAACAGCATTATGGCACAGGAAGACGATTTAAGGGCATTAGGTAAGGTCATGGACTTTATGCGGGGCATATCGGTGATATTTCTCCTTATCAACTGTTATTGGTTCTGCAACGAAGCGTTTCACGAGTGGCACTTCACGCTCGGTATCATCAACAAGATACTGATGAACTTCCAACATACCACAGGCTTGTTTTCGTCCATCCTTTGGACGAAACTCTTTTGTGTGGTGTTTCTTGCTTTATCCTGCCTTGGGACAAAAGGCGTGAAAATCGAGTAGGAGGTAAACGCTAATCAAAGGTATTTATCTCCTATTTTCACGTTTACCGACCTCTCACACCACCGTACATGCCGTTCAGCATACGGCGGTTCCTATTTTGGGTTCCATCCGAGATAGGCATCCAATAAGCAGACATAACCCTGCTTGCGTAGCCGGTCGTTTGACATGGCTATACTCAAGATGGGACTGCCTGCTATGCGCCAATAAGCCAGGCGAGTGTTCCCCCATTGGTAGGCTTGCCACTTGGCAATTCCGCACCTAATGAGATTGACAACTTTCGTCTTTGGCTTCTTCCAAGCTTTCCATATGCACATGCGTATGCGTCGCCTTAGCCATTCGTCGGTTTCAAGGCAAAACCGTTTCATATTGGCAAGGTGGTAGTAACCTACCCATCCCACAATATACTTTCTCAGTTTCTGCTTTCTCTTCACATATCCCCAACCATTGCTACGACTTGTCAACTCTTTGAGGGATGACTTCATCTTCGACTTAGATTTGGAGTGTACCGTGAGTTGGCATTTACCTCTGTGTACATAAAAGGAGTAGCCGAGGTACTTCACACCCTTGATATACGAAACGACCGTCTTTTCCTTGTTCACCTTAAGGAAGAGTTTTCCATCAATAAACTTGGTTATGGACGACCTTACACGTTCTGCAGCCCTCTTGGACTTACAGAATATCATCGCATCATCGGCATAGCGGACAAAGGGGTGACCTCTACGTGCGAGTTCCTTGTCCAACTCGTTGAGCATGATGTTGCTCAAAAGTGGACTTAGAGGACCGCCTTGCGGAGTTCCCTCCTCGCTCGCGTGCCAAAGACCTTTGGCTATCACACCGCTGCGCAGATATTTGTGTATAAGGCTAACCACTCTGCCATCCTTTATCGTACGGCTGAGTATCTCTATGAGTTTGCCGTGGTTAACTGTGTCGAAGAAGCGTTCGAGGTCGAGGTCAACTACATATGTATAGCCATCATCAACCGTCTTCTGCACTTCTCGCAGTGCGTTGTGGCATCCTCTGGTCGGGCAAAAGCCGAAGCTCCGCTTGGAAAAATGAGGCTCATAGATTTGGGTTAGCACTTGGTTGATGGCTTGCTGCACCATGCGGTCAACCACAGTGGGTATGCCCAGCAGGCGCATCTTGCCATTGTCCTTGGGTATCTCTACCCGGCGGACAGGATTGGGACGGTATGTACCGTCAAACAAGGAGCATAGAAGTTCATCCTTATGGGTCAAGAGCCATGGTAGTAGCTGCGCGCATGACATCTTGTCGATACCACCCTTACCCTTGTTCCCCACAACTGCCTTATAGGCTCGGTTCAGGTTCTCGGGACTGAGGATTAACTCCAACAAGTGCTCCTTGTCGAATGGAACTTCCACGATGTTGTCTTCGGATATCCACATGAAAGTCTGCACTCCCCCATACCATTCGGATTCCGTCCTATCTCTCTGGGGGCAGTCATTAGCATAAGCTGATGTTTTCTGCATTCGTTCCTTCATACGGTAACTTTCAATTACTATCGCTTAATTATTAGGTTCTGCCCTTCGTGAAGCGTTACCGACCGCTACACTACTATGGCATCTGCTGACTTCTCACGGCAAGTTTTGCTCCGCAACTTTTGTAAAGACAACTAATCGTCACGTCCGTGAGACCTCCTCGAATAAGGGCATTGTCTTTCCATCTTATACCTACTTCATTTTTTCACTTCGCTCAAGGAAACTCCACCAACCGTTCCGAATAGCTATGGGACTTTGATTTGTTTGGCAATCTCATCCACGGTCATATGCCTTATATGAAGTTTCTGTACGTTAGGTCAGATGTTTGCCGATGGCTTCCTTCAGATTTCACCTCACGATGAACACCCTTGCCGTTGGCTATGTAATTCCCGCTATTAGGGCTTACTCGGGACTTACACCCGTTAGACAATGCCCATGCCGAGCGTACTAATAAAACCCCGAAAGTTTTTTGTCTAACTTTCGGGGTTCATATCATATTGGCACACCCTCTTTTTATTGAGAGAGAGAATTTACACTGTTGTGTAAAGAATGAGAACTCAGGATGCGAGTCCGTATAGATAGATGCAAAGTGCCAGGATTGCCAGGGCAATCAGTATGAGGCTTGACAGAAATGCCTTTTTCAGTTGCCTCATCTTACGTTGATGTCGCATCTGCGTAAAGAACCGGTCTCTTGCATCCATTATCGTATTTGTCGGTTTCCTTAATCTTCCCAAGGTGAATAATGAGGATATTCCGTAGAATTGAAAGAGGGGTTTTCTTTTGCTCCTACCTCATCGTCATCCGGGTCAAACTCGTCGTTTGAAACACCCGGACTGGCGGTAATCATCAGGTTCTCCATTGAGAAGCGGTGGTTCTCGGTTGAAGGTATGATATATCTCTTCTTTTTCATGACTGTTCCTTTCTCATTTAATGATAACTTTCTTTCCGTTGTGGATATAGACTCCGTGCTGCGGATGTTCTACACACTGCCCCTGCAGGTTGTAGTAAGCTCTGTCGGTACTGTTGTCTGATGAGGCTGTATCAATCGTGTCGATACCTGTCGTTGAGGAGTCGTCGAAAGAGAACATCACCTTGGCACCGACCGGTACCCCCTGGATCTTGGCGTATGCCTTGTGAACCGGTATATTGATTGTAGCCTTGGCTTTCTTGAAGATACCTTCACGGGCGGACATGACGTAGATAGGATCCGTGCCTGTCGTGACGGTGTGCGGATTGACTGTGACACCTTCCATCATGTTGTGGCTGATGGTATATGTGTGGTCGTCTTTCTCACCGATGGTGTAGTAGAAGTCAGTGGGAGTTTTCTCTCCGTCAAGCACCTTCAGCAGTACACCGGTATAAGCCGGTATATAGCCGTATTCGTTGGTAACACCGCCGTTCACATCTACACTTGTCATACGTACCATGTAGGTAGACGTACCGTAGTCGCCGGAACCCTGTGTGATGCTTGAGATAGGAGCTACAAATGCGCCCATGTCGCAGATGTGCTTTTCCTTCTTGTACTCGCTGAAGTCCGTGTCGAACTCACGTGCGAATGTACCGTACTTGTGTGTGATGTTGATACCCGGAATCTTGAAGTCAATCTGGTTGATGAAGTTCCTGGTGCTTTCAACATATTTATGTTCAGTCGTACTGTAGACCTTTTTATCCCATTCAGTCTTGTAATTGGAAAGCTGGGACTTCTTCACATAGACTTTCGTAGAAGAGGCGAACTCATTGTAATCTTTTCCAGTCTCATCCAGTTCAAAGCGGGTAGTACTCAGCATCTGCTTTGTCGGGTTGGAAGAAAGGAAGAATACATTTTCGATGGTAGAAGCATCAGCTGTAATGTTTGTCTTGAAAGCCTTGGCACCGATGTACTCTACATTCTTCTTCACAACCACCTCGTGTACGTTAGCAGAAGTTGACTGGAAAGCATAGTCACCAATCATGTTGACATTGTAGGTCTTGCCGTTGTGCTCCACTGTTTCGGGTACGACGAAAGTATAATCGGTGTTTTTTACATCGAGGAGATCGACAGAGTTTTCTGATACCGGCAGATACTCCAGATTGTTTTCTATGAAAGAGGTATGTGTACTCTTAAAGTTCTGATAGAATGTGTTGGTTTGATAATCATTAAGGCGTTCTTTACGTACATAGATGTTTATGTTGGTCGGCATATTCGTTGTTCCTGCTGAGCCATTGTCGAAGCTGCGCTTGTTTTCTTCCTGATTGATTTTTGCCGGGTCAATCATCTTGTCGCAGAGGAATGTAATGGTATTCAAGTTCTTGCAATTATAGAATGCACGCTCGCCAATTTCTTCGACCTTGTTAGGAATAACAACATTCTTCAGACCTACGCATTCATAGAAAGCATAATTTCCAATCTTCTTGATTGAAGGAGGCAGGAGTGTAAAGTGTTCACTCGCCTTTCCATGAGGAAAGAGAATCAACTCTTCTTTATCGTGAGAAAGGAGATAACCGTCAACACTTGAGTACTTGGTATTCTCCTTGTCAACGTTGATTGCGGTTAAATGCTCGCAATATTTGAAAGTTTCCGGACTGACACTCTCTACATTCTTTGACAGATTGACGGTTGTCAGGGCTGAACAGTTGCGGAAAGCTTCTTTTTCAAGGGTCTTAACACTGTTTGGAATACTGATAGAAGTCAGACCGCAGTCGGCAAGTGCTCCTGCCTTAATGGTTGTAATGATAGCGTCGTCCTTAAAAGTGGCGGTTGCCATGCTCTTACAGCCGTTGAAAGCATTGCTGCCGATGGTAGTCACATTCTTGGGGAAGTTGAATCCCTCCAACTTGTCCAGGTTCTGGAATGCTCCGTCCTCGATAGTCTCAAGATCGCAACTGCCTTGGAAGTTGAAGTGCTTCAAGTTCCTGGTAAATTGGAGTGCACCGTTCTTTATCGTCTTCAGTTTGGAGTTGTCAGGTACGTTGATGGTTTCCATACTTGAACATGATGTGAAAATCTTATCCAGTTCCTTTAGAGCGGAAGGCAGGGTTACCTCCTTTAATGCATAGTTCCATCCAAACGCACCACCGTCAATCTTCGAACAGCTCGAAGGATTGATAAATGTAACTTTCTTCAAATCCTTGAAGGAGCTGATGGCTTGCGTGTTAATTGTCGTTACACTGCTCGGAATTGTCAGCTCTTGGATATTCTGATTACTTGCAAAGGCAAACTTTTCTATTTCTTTGACGAAAGATGGGATGGTGTATTTCCCATCTGTTATTTCTTTTGACGGAGGGAAGAAATAAACTTTAGACTTGTCTGGTTTACTGTAGATGACACCTTCTTCTTCAATGAAGTTAACGCAGCCTGGTGCTGTTTTGTATTCCTTGATTTTCGGACAGCTGGCAATGGCTCCCGCCGTTCCGTCTACTTCAAGATCCTTTGGCAGAGTCACTGTCTTCAGATTCTGACAGCCAAAAAGAGAGTTGACATCTAATTTGGTCACTTGGTTCATATCGATACTCTCCATCTGTCTTACAGCATCGAAAGCACGCAGGTAAATTCCTTTTATACCATTGGGAACCTTGTAATCTTTGTCCTGTTTGTTGCGAGGATATTGCACCAGTTTGTCTTTGTAGAACAGCACACCTCCATCAACCTTATAATCTCCTGTAGCACCTGCAGGCATCTCGTAAGCCTCTAAAGTGTTTATCTGTGCAAAACTTGGATAGTCTGTTGCAGCATTTTTCAGATGAGGCAGTAAAATGATTTTCTTTATGCCTGTGTTCTGAGGAAAACTGATAAAGGCAGAATGCTTTATCACTTCTACGGCAGGGTTGATGGTATAAGTGCAGTCGGCAGTCATATATGCATCTGTCGGAACGGCATAGAGTTGGGTTTTGTCGTGGTTATAGAGTGCCCCATGTCCGTCATCCGAAAATGTTGTACTGGCTGATGCAACCGTGATTTTCGGCATTTTCTTTACTCTGTAGAAAGTGTTGTCAGATATTGTCTTAACAGTGGCAGGTATATTCAGTGTCTCCAGCTCTGCATCTGTAAAGGACGAATAGGCAATTTCCGTAATGCCTTCCGGCAGGTTCACGCTGGTTACCCCCTGGCATTTATAGATCTCATTACCACCCACTTTTGTAACCTTAAAGGTGGTACCTTTATTGTCACTCCATGTTGCGGGGATAGTAATGGCCCCCGTCTTGTTCTCTGTTCCAACAAACGACAAGGTACTTTCACTTGCTTTTACCACTTGGTAGACGATACCGTCATGTTTGACGATGTCACCATCAGTGTACGCTGCCACTTGCTTAGGCAGCAACAGCATCAGGAAGACGATAGACCATAACCTGAATTGAATTGTTTTTTCTCTCATGTTTATTATTGTGTTTGATAAAAATACTCTGCCTTATATAAATATGTCTGAAGTCTGCCTGTTGTTTCCTTCAGACTGAATCAGTATGTTTTGGGGTTAATTTGTATGTATCCATTTTAGAACACTCTCTAAATATGCTGTTTTGCAGGTGCAAAGTTAGAGAAATTTTTCATTGTAGTTGTATTCTAAAAAGTATCTATGTTTTCCTTTTTATCTTCTGTTAATGTCGCATAATAACTTAATTTTCTTTTAAAGTCTTTCCCTTATTCTTTTGAGGAGGTCTTCTGTTCTTTTGTTACATACGCGTTGGCATGGTTGAAACTCTGTTTGCTTATTAGCATGGTTCTGTTCCATAGAGGATAATAGTGAACGCCTGATTTGTAGATTATGGGTGTGAGAATTCGCTGACCCAGAGCATGTCTTATAGCAGATTTACTTCACATCATTTTAACATTTAAAATTCAAAATGGGAAGTAAACATTCTAAACACAGAACATTCAGTGAGAACTTTATTCTCACTTTACTTCGTGAGTATTACTCATCCGAAGTGTCAATTAATTTCATCTGTCGTAAGTACGACATTAATAGTGCCAGCTTTTATCAATGGCAAAAAAAGTATGATTTAGATGAAAAAAAGCTATCTTTGTCGCATGATATTATTACTAAAGTAAAAGCTATGCGTAGTAAGAAAGCTATGGAGAAAGCCCCTCTAACGCGTGAGGAAGAGCTTGAAGAACAAGTATCCAATTTGAAGAAAGCTTTGGAGTATTCTGAACTTCGCAATCAAGGTTTGATGAAAGTCATAGAGATAAGCAGTAAGGAATACGGTGAAGATTTGCTAAAAAAAGCTGGCGCCAGGCAGTAGACAGCCTTCGAGTCAGCAACCCTCGTTTATCAATTGGGCTGCTGAGTGGACTGTTTGGCAAGACTCGTGAAGGCTATTACTCTGTGAGTAAGGAGAAGAGGGAGCACCGTAAACTTACTGAGAAAATTGTCGTACGTGCAGTAATGGATGTTCGTGCAGATGCTCCTCGAATAGGAGCACAGAAACTTTTGCACATGCTTATGGATATCTATCCAGGCTTAATGCTTGGGCGCGACAGGTTCTACCAGCTAATGCACAAGCATCACCTTATGCTGAAGCCATCCAGATGTCGCCACACCACGAACTCCAATCACAACTATTTCAAGTATAAGAACACGGCAAAAGGAATGGTTCTTACACGTCCTGCACAACTCTGGGTAGCAGACATCACGTATATAGATACTGAGGATGGTGTGGTCTATCTTCACCTCATAACCGATGCGTTCACTCATGAGATAATCGGATGGAAGCTTTCTGACAGTCTGCAGGCTGTCAATACGCTTGCTGCCCTAGACATGGCAATAGAACAGTCACAGGGTATGGATCTCTCGCTGATGACGCACCACTCTGATCGTGGGGTTCAATACTGCAGCAACGCCTACGTGGCAAGGCTGGAGAGTATACACTCAGGCATAAGCATGACTGAAGACTACAACCCTACAGATAATGCAATCGCCGAAAGAGTGAACGGAATAATAAAGCAAGAGTGGCTCTACCACATGAAACGACCGAAGAACCTCGATGATGCACGATGCACTATTGCTGGTATCATAGACTTCTACAACAATAAGAGACCCCATATGAGTAACGGCATGCTTACGCCAAGACAAATGAGAGAAAGGCACTGCAATGTGGCATAAGGCTTTCTGTGCTTTTCATAGTATTAATTTTTGTAAGTTGAAGGAAAAATATTAACTTTGAACATGTGCTACACACGTTCGGACTTCATTGTCAAAGTTTATGATTATGTAAAGCGAATCAGTAAAGTTTCCATGGGGGAGGTAAAGCTGTTCAGGAAGCAAGTAAAAATGTGTAAACCAATTCAGTAACAATAACCAAAAAGTGTGAAGTAAATTTAGGCATAGTCAACTCAAGACCAATACATGCTCTTTTGGCTTCTAAAAGATGCCTAATTGACTTGTAAAAGATACCCTTTTGGAGTGTTGCTAACGCCCTTTTGAAGTCCAATTAAGCACCTTTTCTTGCACGAGTTTATAACTAATTGATTTTCTGTTGGTTGCAAACTTGCTTTTTAAACGTGTTATTGCCATTATTTATAGATGTTTTATCCGAAATTATGTAATGATTTTTCAGAACCTTATCTGCATTTTTGAAGTATTAAAATGAAAGGGTTTTCGGTGTTGGAGGGTGATAATAGAATGGACAGTTGACAGTCTTGACTATGTTTTTATTTAATGAATTACTTCGGTTTTCCCGTTAAAGCTATATGAAAAGTATCTACGCATTTAACGGAAGAACCATCTTTTACCATATCCAAGAATACCTACTATTTTCAATTTGTGAATCTTTATTACAAACACTGCTAATATTCTTTTTTCTTTTGTGACAACAGATTACTGGCTTCTCTGCATTATTAGAACAACACCATTAAAACGACTGCTTTTCTATTTTTCTGTCACTCCTGTCACAATTCTCTACGTTGCAACGCATTGATAACAAGCGGTCTACGTAGAGTGTTAAAAGTGACAGCAACTAAATACAAAAACTATGTTAGGGGGTTAGAGTAGCGATAAACCATGTAATATCAAAAACTGTATCCAAGAAATATATGCTTCTTCTCATATTTATAAGTGTTCTTTACATTGAAACAAAGAGAACCAAAAGCAGAATCTCTATTGAGAAATTCAAATTTCAATAATATCTAACAGATAATGCTATGGATAAACAAAGAGTCAAGACTATTTTCAAAAGAATGATTTTAAGCCTTTAAAGAATTAAGCATAAGGTTGAGAAGAAACAAATAAGAGGAACATCCATAAAGATATTCCCCTTATTTTTCGATTATTCTGCTAAAACCTAAACTCATTCACGTATATAAGCTGCTTACAAGCCAATTTTGTTTGAGAGTATAACTCTAGAAATAGACTAATTTTCCAATCATTTAATTGGAAGGTTATTCACCTCTTTACCTTCTTTAAATAATTTATAACCATCAGTAGCATATCCTTGTCCTATATATATAAACGACTCAGGAGAAACATCTTCCATAATATAGTCCTTAAAATAACATCCACCAAAGTCCATAGCATCCTCACAAACAAGCCTTAGCGGATAATAAACATGGTACGAATCTTTCGCATACCCTGTATTTTTACATACCATGAAGCTACTTACATCAACGCCCTTAGTGCTGGCATCGTTGTATGTAAATATATTGAATCTCCATAGCCCCCATAAATGCTGTCACCTATTCTGGTATAACCATCTATAGTTTCTCCATTTTTAAGTGGACCCATTCTCCTTTGCTTTTATAGTTATATTTCTTATCTTTGCAAGAAACTAAGAAAGCACATAATATGATAATTATAATGTAAAGTCTCATCTGCTTAGTCTTTTATATGTATACATCTTCAAAAATGAACTAGTCCAACTCATTGTTCCTATTCTGATACCAATATGGTTACTAATTGGAGAATATCGATTAATTTGCCCTGTATTATAGTTATGAATAATACTTTGTATTTGAGAATCCTCAAGCTTACCTACATTTGCATAATTATATACATGATTGCGTCTTAAATACCCAGTTTGAGTCATAAGGTTACTATATAAATTAACAACTCCATTATTTCTATGTTTGCATCACGTAATCCTGCAGAATGCCCTAACTCATGGGGGATGGTCCGAGTGTTTGAACCATTTAGTAAACCTTTCACAGCTCTTGGTCCTATCCTAATATGTAATCCGTTTAAATCACTAGTAGCTAATATGGAATTACTTTCAAACCTATTTTGATCAACTATTTCGAAAACATGATCATCTTTTGAATATCTTCAACAGAATTGACAACCCGTAAATTAATATTAGTTTTAACATTATATTTTTCGAGGAGAAAGTATATCTCGATTCTATTTGTGCTTTATTTGATCTCTGACGTTATTAATATTTATTTCTTATCCCTGGAGTTATTATAAACTACTCCTGTAACGTTTATAAGTACATTTGTTTTACCATCTTTATTTTTCGAAGTGTGGATATCCCATTTATTGCCATCAGAATCTATTAATTTAATAGGATTATCTATACAAAAAACATAACCACTACTTTCAACATACTTCTCTGCAAATGCATCTACCCCATACCAAATACTTGCCATAGGGTTCATGTACCTTGCACCGTAATAGTACAAGCCTGTTTCCTCATCAAACTGTTTGCCATTGAACTTATACGGTAGTTCTTCACTACTACTATGCTCGTCTACCAACAGCTCACCATACGGCAGGTAGGCATCATACTGGGTGATGTTGGCTTTATCATCTGTGATGTAAGACGTGCTGCCGAGGTGGTCACTGTGATAAAAGAAGGTTTCTTCTTTCGTTGTATCATTAGGGATGTAACCGTATCCAGCCTGCGGGTCATCAGGGTTGCTTGGGTCGTTCCATGAGATGGGAGCGCCGGGGTTGGTGCCAGGTGTGGTGTTAGCCCAAGTTTAACTGGCAAAAATATTTTCATAAATATTCGGGATGTTTTGTGTAGTATCAATTTTATAAATGATTGATAATCAAGCATAGGGTATTGTAACGAGGTGTAAAATCCGAATTGTAGGACACCGTCATATCAAAATTATTTTGTTACTTTGCACTCATGCACGCAAATGTACAGACACGATTCAACCCTGCAACAGGCGACATGGCTCCTTATTATCGCATCAAGGAGTCATATCGTGACGTGCAGGGTCATGTACATTCGCTAATTCTGTTGAACATCGGTTTTGAACCTTCACTTACTGCCGTACAGGTTCGAAAAATTGCATACGCACTTACCGAACGCTTCAAAAACAGAAGTACACCCTCGCTTTTCAAGGAACATCTTGACGGACTTACTCCTATTGAACAGGCAAAGGCTGACGAATGGTGGAGCCGTATGGAGCAAGAAGGTGGAATCGATAGGTTTAACAAGGAAGAGCAGAAGTCGCTGAGAAAATATGAGAACTACGTTGACCTTGAGACGGCAAAATATACTGACGCAAGGAATGTCGGTGCTGAGTGGCTCTGCAAGCAGACGATAGACAAACTGCAATTAGAGGGTTTCCTGCGCAGAAACGGCTGGACAGAGAATACGATACACACGGCTTTGTCAGCATTGATTGTTCGCACAGTATATGCAGTTTCTGAACGTTCGTCTTATTATTATTTGCGCGATAACTCTGCTGCTGGTGAACTTTATAGTGGAGTTCCTGGCTGGACACCAGGAATCAATTCTCTATATAAAGTCACTGACAAATTATATGAACTAAAGGAACAGTTAGAGCGTCATCTGTGCAACGTTACTGACGACCTTTTAATATAGACAACAAGTTGATGCTCTTCGACTTAACCAACTTCTATTTCGAGGGCAGTAAGCGTAACAGCGACAAGGCCAAGTTCGGTCGGTCAAAAGAAAAACGCTCTGACTGTAAGCTACTTGTACTTGCACTATGTATCAATAAAGAAGGTTTTATACGTTATTCTTCTATCTTGGAGGGTAATACAGCAGACCCCAAGTCTCTGCCCGATATGATTGACACGCTGGCAAAGAGGAATCCATCACGGACAAAGGATACGCTCGTTGTCATGGATGCAGGTGTTGCCACGGAAGAGAACTTGGAGCTGATTAAAAGAAAAGGTTACAATTATCTCTGCGTATCTCGTACGAAAATGAAGGACTATACGCTCAGTGATGATAACAGGAGTGTTACGGTAATGGATGCCCGTCGGCAGAAGATAACGCTGAAAGAGGTTAAGACAGAGGATAACAAGGATTATTATCTCGAAATAACATCTCCTTCGAAAGCTATGACAGAGTCGTCCATGAACAGGGTCTGGAGAGAGCGTTTTGAGATGGAACTGCAGAGAATAAACGATGGAATCTCCAAGAAAGGTGGAACGAAAACCTATGAAAAGGTTGTTGAACGTACAGGACGTGCCATACAGAAGTACCCATCTATAGCGAAGTTCTATCAGATAAGCTACATAAAAGATGAGAAGAAACCCAAGCAGATGCTGCGCATAGACTGGGAGATAAAAGACCTCTCCGCAATGGAATCTGGTCACGGAGTATACTTCCTCCGCAGCAATGTCAGGACACTTGATGAGCGTGTGACATGGGAATACTACAATCTCATTCGTGAGATAGAATGCACGAACAGGCAACTAAAGAATGATCTCAACCTCCGTCCTATCTATCATCAGAAAGATGAGAGAAGCGACGCACACCTCTTCTTCGGTTTATTAGCCTATTGGGTGGTAAACACCATCCGTTGTCAATTAAAACGAGAAGGAGAATCCTGTTACTGGACCGAGATTGTACGACGTATGAGCACCCAGAAGCTCGTCACAACAAAAGGGAAGAATCCATTAGGAGAGAACATCGAGATGCGCCAATGTAGTAGTCCTTCGAAGCAAGCAAAACAGATATACGATAAGTTGAACTTAAAACACTCACCATACAAAAAGAATAAAATTTGTAGGACACAGAACCCATAAGAAAAACGAGGAAAGTACGGTCACTGCAAGAAATAGGCGAAAGTGGGGGTTAAACTTGGGTTAGGATGTGGAGTCTGAATCCAACCCTGTGGCACATCATGGTTACCGAGTTCGGTGAGAACAGCATTATAACCAACACCCGTGTTCTCTGGATCACCATACGCACCCTTCTCTGTTGGTACACCAGGTGCTACACCCACTTTCTTATAATAAGCCTCCTTCTGTGTCTGTATCTGATTCATACGTTCCGCATAGTCCTGCTGACCAGCTGTTACGTATGAGCCGTTGCGTCCATAGACATTATTGAACAGACCCGTTCCAATCCTTGAAGCAACTCGTTTGTCACCAATGAAGTAATGCTTCGTAAGGTGCTCATAAATCTATCTATGAAATATAATTTACAGAGAATCATCTATCAACTTTATTTGTGATAATTTATAATCATAAAAAAAATATACTTTCAAGTTATTATTACTAAATTTTATTATAGGTATATCATCCCCCCAAAATGATAAATTTTCCTTCAAGTGGTTATGGAATTTTATATAATTATAGTCAAAGACATAGAACTTCGCTAGTCCAGATATATTATAGAATATATAAATATAAGAATTGACTCCATTTATATATGTGATTTTTAATCTTTTCTTTTTTTCTTTTATCCGTATTTTAACCTGTCCTAATTTATTGTAAATAGAATCTGTAAAAGGCGGCGTACGTATGTATAGCTCATTTTCATATTCATTAGTGATTGCATCCTTCTTTAAAGTTTTGATTACAGAGTCTTTTCGAATATAATCTCGTTCACCAATTCTTCTTATAAAGAAATAGCGTTTTCTCTTATAATTCCCTACAATTTTCAACATCTGGGCAGGAAACCTATCTACTATATATGCATCTACGGATATAGTTTCCTGAGCATAAATAGGTAAAACGTAGAATAATAATAACAAAAATATTGATTTCATTTTTTATTCCTTTGGCATTATTAATCCAACACGTGTTCCTCGATCTCGCCCAATCCGACTCAACATTAATGCAATGCCCCCAGTATCTACATGTGGATTATTATCAAATAATGAAAAACCATTTTGCATTTTGAATTGTGTATTTGCAAAGTTTGGAAGAGCTTGGGACATAATTTGCGTATAAAATACGTCTGAGTAACCCGCCCTAAAATTCGTTTCAGGATGAATTAAGCCCAAGTTATGACCAATTTCATGAACGAATAATGCACGATATATGTCTTTAGAGTATCCCGAGTGTGAGAGAAGATTCTCTATTCCATTACGATACAATTCTATACACCAAGGATAACTACCATCTGAACCTAACGGAATATTCCCTGATGTTACTTCAGACATACCAATCTTTATTTTATTACCAAATCTTACATCCATGTTATTTATATCTTTTCCTATAATACTACGCTCAAGTGCTTCATTCAATTCTCCTGATGAATTAAAAGTACGTAACCTTAAATCAAATCTTACATATAAAGGATTATCATTGTCCAGATTGTAGAAAAGGGTATTATTAGAATACGGGGCATTGAGCCCTATAGGCTTTGCTTTTGGGACTTTGTATACAGTTCCATTATTATTATATTCGTTAATAGCAAGCTCTAATCCCTTTACTTCATCAGGCTTGAGATCCGACTTCACATAATAATATTCCGCATGAATTACAAATGGAGATTCCTTTGTTCCATTACCCGTAACTTCTCCATCCATGCCTGTCGAATCTACAAACTTAATTGGGTTACCCAAGGTGTAAGTATAAGTGCTTGTCCTTGTGTTTTTTTCTTGCATTGGATCCACTCCATACCACAGACTGGTAACAGGGTTCATGTACCTTGCACCGTAATAGTACAAACCTGTCTCTTCATCAAACTGTTTGCCATTGAACTTATATGGTAGTTCTTCACTGCTGCTATGCTCGTCAACTAATAGCTCCCCATACGGTAAGTAAGCATCATACTGTGTGATGTTGGCTTTATCATCTGTGATGTAAGACGTTGAGCCGAGGTGGTCACTGTGATAGAAGAAGGTCTCTTCACGTGTGGTATCATTAGGAATGTAGCCATAACCAGCCTGCGGGTCATCAGGGTTGCTTGGATCATTCCAGCTTACAGGTGGACCGGGGTTAGTATTCGGTGTGGTGTTGGGGCGTGGAGTTTGAATCCACCCCTGTGGCACATCGTGGTTACCGAGTGTGTCAATGATAGAGTTATACCCTCGTTTTGTATTCTCGGGGTCACCATACGCACCCTTCATTGTAGGTACACCAGGGGCAATGCCCTGCTGCTTATAGTATGCTTCCTTCTGACGTTGTATTTGGTTCATACGTTCAGCATAATCCTGCTGACCAGCAGTAACGTATGAGCCGTTACGTCCATAGACGTTATTGAACAAGCCTGTTCCTAGCCTTGAAGCAGCTCGTTTGTCACCAAGGAAGTAATGCTTCGTGAAGCGGTTCTTGTTGACAGAGAGGATACTTGCAGGATAAAGTGTGAAGTTGTCCGTCTCGTGGAAAGTAATACCCTGCGGTGCTCCATTGATATACACACCCTCCATCGTACCGTAACTCTTCATGATGCGTTCGCCAGCAGCGTTATAAGTATAGCGTGAGGTTTTGCCATTATCGCTTAAGACCATCAGGCGGTTGTCCTCGTCCCAGTACATCTCACGGGTCGTGTTGGTTGAGTCGTTCGTTACCAGCGTTGGATTACCGTTGGCATCGTAGGTGTAATGGTCATGACCAATCTGCGTTGGAGCCGTCGGGTGGTTGCTGTCCTCATACTTATAAGCAAAGTTATAAGACTTGGCGGTTGTTGTTGAGTCCACTTTCTGTACCTTAGTGAGCGGTTCACTCATCCGTCCGAACGACATCACCATATCATACGATGCACGCTTTGCCTTACCGTTTGCGTGGACAAGGCGGTTCAGTTCATCATACTCATACGTATGCGAACTCCTTCCTCCTAACTTCGCCTTGTTGAGTTTCGTCAGCGACGTTGGGTTGGCAGCATTCGTAATACCGAGGATATTATCCACAGCATCATAGCGATACTTGTTTTCCATCACAGTCTGACCATCCGCTGTAAGGTTCATCACCTGCAGACGTTCACGCTGCTTGTCGTAGGTATAGGTTGTCTCCGTGCCATTACCAAGTTTCGTATAGACCGTATGACCCTCCTTGTCGTAACCTATCCTGTCAACTATAACGCTCTGACGTCCCTGTTTATTGCTCGTAAGACACTCAACCTGTCCGGCAGCATTGTAGTGATAAGTTACCACTTCACCGTCAGGATAAGTCATTGTCTGTACACGATTCCAGCTGTCATAGGTAGCACCATAGACATAAGTCCTAATATCTGCTACGCTCGCCATGACTGTACGGACAGTTTTCGTCACCTCACCCTGTCGACCATAGTAATAGGCTTCACCGCCCGAAGCATTCTCTACAAGAGCAAGAACAAAAGGGCAAAAATAAGCTTCATTTCTTACTTCCATGATAACCTTTCATATAGAGTCTCATGCAAAGTACTGAGAGCAGGCCTAATGAAAGAATTCCCAACCTAACATATATATCCTCTTTTTCATCATAAAAAAGTGTATCATTCCATTTATTATGGTATAAAATTTTATTTAGATTCCCGTCATTTATATCCTTCCTACTTACTGTGACAGTGTATTCCTTACTCATATAACGTACTATGATATATGAAGTTATATTTATAGCACCACTATGTTCTGACACTATTTTATATGACTTAATTGGACCCGATTTAATTGCTTGAGTATCGTAATAAACAACTATAATACTGTAGAATAAATATATAATACAGCCAGAGATCATCAATAGAAGATATCTACGAACTTGTTTGTATTCCATTTTATTGACCACCATAATCTTTAGGTAATTGTGATTGTACTTTCTTTCCAACTTCTTTTTTTACCGTCTCTACCCCTGTTGTAAATGAGACCAAAGTCCCATATAATGCTCTCGCTTCTCTCATTGCTGATTTAGCATTTCTAATTAATTTCATGTTAGGAGTTCTACGTGACTGTAATTTTTCTAATTTATGTAAAGCAACACTATAGTTATGCCTAGCCTCTGCTGTTGCTTTTTTTAGATAGCTTGACGGGAGAATATGTCCAACTCCTTTGCTTATAAGAGTTTCTGCTATGATGGACTTCACAGACATTTCTTCTTTATTTATAACTCTCCCTATAACATTTTCGAGACCTTCCAATAAGAAGCCAATCCCCCTCTTTAGCTATAAACTTTGCTACAGGGTTTTTAATAATCTTCAAAATGCTTGAAATGCCATTATTGATGGCACCTTCCGCTGCACCTGTTGCAATACCCCATGTGATGCTCAAATAATCTCTCCCCTCTAATTCTTTATTTGCATTGATGAAAGAGTTTATAGAGACCTTATCCATCTTATCCATGATAATCGTTAAATATTGCGATAATCCACCAGCAACCCCTCCGATAATAACACCATCAATCCCTATTTTTCCATCTTTGTCATAGTATCTAATAGGATTATCAGAGCAATAGACATAACTAAGTAACGTTGGCTTTGTGAGGCTCATTGGATCCACCCCATACCAAATACTTGACATAGGATTCAAGTACCTTGCACCATAATAGTATAGACCAGTCTCTTCATCGAACTGTTTGCCGTTAAACTTATATGGTAGGTCTTCACTGCTACTATGCTCGTCAACTAACAGTTCACCGTATGGCAAGTAAGCATCATACTGTGTGATGTTGGCTCTGTCGTCCGTGATGTAAGACGTACTGCCAAGGTGATCACTGTGATAGAAGAAGGTTTCCTCTTTCGTAGTGTCATTGGGAATATAACCATATCCAGCCTGCGGGTCATCAGGGTTACTCGGGTCGTTCCAGCTTACAGGTGGACCAGGGTTGGTACCTGGTATCGTGTTAGGATGTGGTGTCTGAATCCAGCCCTGTGGAACATCATGGTTACCGAGTGTGTCAATGATAGAGTTATACCCTCGTTTTGTATTCTCGGGGTCACCATACGCACCCTTCATTGTAGGTACACCAGGTGCAATGCCCTGCTGCTTATAGTATGCCTCTTTCTGCTTCTGTATCTGATTCATACGCTCCGCATAATCCTGCTGACCAGCTGTTACATATGAGCCGTTACGCCCATAGACGTTATTAAAAAGACCTGTCCCTATCCTTGAAGCAACTCGTTTGTCACCAATGAAGTAATGCTTTGTAAAGCGATTCTTGTTGACAGAGAGGATACTTGCTGGATAAAGCGTGAAGTTGTCCGTCTCGTGGAACGTGATTCCCTGCGGTGCACCATTGATATACACACCTCAACCGTTCCGTAGCTCTTCATGAAACACGCGCCACCTGCTATAGGTGTAGCAACTTATCTTGCTGTTACCAAATATAGACATGAATTCTTTTCTCTATCTGTGTATTTATTTTCTATATTAGCTTTAGATACCATTGATTAGATTTTACAACTATTATATCCTTTTTATGCGAAAACGCCAATATGGCTATCCGAAAACGATAAAAATTAACACTCCACAAACTGCTTTTTCCAAAGTAAATAATTAAAGGATCCCTTCGATTGGTAAAAGTTATTTTTACATATAGCCCCAAAAATGGTGTTGAACAAAAAAAGATGTGCGATATTTCCTTCCATGAAATCTTCATATTTCCTTCCTTTTCTGTAATTAGTAAGCCCAACTCATTTATGACTATTTTTCTATTGCGAGTTTTTACTAATCCATAAATAAGAATAATGATTATAAATACTGAAATCAAAAGTATTATTTTCATATTGCTTTGGTGATTATTCATAATATCACCTACTGATAATGCAAATGGTATTAGCATTATCAATAACAATAAAAAAAAGGTAGGATATGTATATATATTAAAATCTTTTGCCATTAGAAGTAGACCTTTTATAAGTTGAATAACCATATGAAAACATTGAAGGTGTCATTTTTCCTGCTGCCACGCCAATTGCTGTTTGTACAGGGTAATTAGTGGCATTTTTTCCAAAAATGGCAAGATGACTATCAAATTGACGATTAACACTCACTCTTCGATTAACCATTCTATTAGCAAGCTGTTTTGCATATTTTCCAGAAGTTGTACCCAATGTTCTTTTGATTTCACTTTTTACTTCTTTACGAAAAGCTTGACGAACAACTGATGATGCATATTTATTTGCAACCTTTGCCGTCAACTTTGTTGCTCCTTTTTCTATAATTTTACCCACTCCAGTACCAATACCTGCACTTACAACATTACTAACAACACTTTCTGCAATATCTCTTTTGTTTATATGCCCTTTTCCTATCAACGTTTCTCCTAAAGATGCAACAGTACCACCTGCGGCGGTTGCCACAAAACCAGCACCACTTGCAATTAGAGCTCCGCTTACAGCGCCACTTAGTGCAGCTCCAGCAATCTCTCTAGCGGATTTTCCTTGGTATGCTGCAATACCTGCATTTATTAATCCCCCAGCAAAAGCACCAACTGCAATCCAAGCAACTTTACCATTTGGATCTATAAACTTAACAGGGTTGTTATGTGTATAAGTATGCACACTTTCAGCTGGATACTTCTCCGCTAAAGGATCCACTCCATACCATAGACTTGTCATAGGATTCAAGTACCTTGCACCATAATAGTACAAGCCAGTTTCCTCATCGAACTGTTTGCCATTGAACTTATATGGTAGCTCTTCACTGCTGCTGTGCTCATCAACTAACAGTTCACCATATGGCAGGTAAGCATCATACTGGGTGATGTTGGCTTTATCGTCTGTGATGTAAGACGTTGAACCGAGATGGTCACTGTGATAGAAGAAGGTCTCCTCACGTGTTGTGTCGTTTGGAATATAACCATAACCAGCCTGTGGGTCACCAGGGTTGCTCGGGTCATTCCAGCTTACAGGTGGGCCGGGGTTGGTGCCTGGTGTCGTGTTAGGACGTGGAGTCTGAATCCAACCCTGTGGCACATCATGGTTACCGAGTTCTGTAAGGACAGCATTATAACCAACACCCGTGTTCTCCGGATCACCATACGCACCCTTTTCTGTCGGTACACCAGGAGCTACACCCACCTTCTTATAGTATGCTTCCTTCTGTGTCTGAATCTGATTCATACGTTCAGCATAGTCCTGCTGACCTGCAGTTACATATGAGCCGTTGCGTCCATAAACGTTGTTAAACAGACCCGTTCCTATCCTTGAAGCAACTCGTTTGTCACCAATGAAGTAATGCTTTGTAAAGCGATTCTTGTTTACAGAGAGGATACTTGCTGGGTAGAGCGTGAAGTTGTCTGTTTCGTGGAACGTGATGCCTTGTGGTGCACCATTAATATACACACCTTCCATCGTTCCGTAACTCTTCATGATGCGTTCACCAGCAGCATTGTAAGTATAACGACTCGTCTTGCCGTTGTCAGAGAGTACCATCAGACGGTTGTCTTCATCCCAATACATCTCACGGGTAGCATTTGTAGAGTCGTTCATTACCAGCGTTGGATTACCGTTGGCATCGTATGTGTAATGGTCGTGACCAATCTGCGTTGGAGCCGTCGGGTGGTTACTGTCCTCATACTTATAAGCAAAGTTATAAGACTTAGCTGTTGTCGTTGAGTCCACCTTCTGTACCTTCGTCAGCGGTTCACTCATCCGTCCGAACGACATCACCATATCATACGATGCACGCTTAGCCTTACCACTTGCATGAATAAGGCGGTTCAGTTCATCATATTCATACGTATGCGAACTCCTTCCTCCCAGCTTCGCCTTGTTGAGTTTCGTCAGCGACGTTGGGTTGGCAGCATTCGTGATACCGAGGATATTATCCACAGCATCATACTGGTACCTGTTCTCCATCACAGTCTGACCATCCGCTGTAAGGTTCATCACCTGCAGACGTTCACGCTGCTTATCGTAGGTATAGGTTGTCTCCGTGCCATTACCGAGCTTCGTATAGACTGTATGACCCTCCTTATCGTAACCTATCCTATCAACAATAACGCTCTGACGTCCCTGTTTATTGCTCGTCATGCTCTCCACCTGTCCTGCAGCATTGTAGTGATAAGTTACCACTTCACCGTCAGGATAAGTCATCGTCTGCACACGGTTCCAGCTGTCGTACGTAGCACCATAGACATAAGTCCTGATATCCGCCACGCTCGCCATGACCG
Source organism: Prevotella melaninogenica (assembly GCF_018128065.1). Taxonomy (NCBI): domain Bacteria; kingdom Pseudomonadati; phylum Bacteroidota; class Bacteroidia; order Bacteroidales; family Prevotellaceae; genus Prevotella; species Prevotella melaninogenica. The sequence continues at coordinate 1,619,345 of NZ_CP072360.1, forward strand.
TACGGACAGTCTTCGTCACCTCACCCTGACGACCATAGTAATAGGCTTCACCGCCCGAAGCATCCTCTACAAGGGCAAGACGACCGGCACGGTTATACTTATCGCCAGCCTTACCATAGGTATAAGTAACACGGTTGAAGAGATTTTCAGGATAAAGCACCTCATGAAGCCGTTCGAAGTCGTAGGTGTAAGAGATATAACCCTTGTCAGATATCGACTTCCTAAGTTCTGCTGTGAGCTTCGTCAGGAGGTTACCCGCCGCATCATAGGTCATATCCGTCTCACCTGCATCAGGATGATTCACCATCAGTTTCCGACCAAGCAAGTCGTAGGCATACTTCGTCTCCTTGCCGTTAGGATGCTGAACCGTCATCACCTGACCGACAGGGTCATAGCTGTACTTCACCGTGATATCCTCACCACGGGCATGCTGCACCGTTTCACGGTTACGCCCCTTGGCATCCGTATAGCTCTCCGCATGTCGTCCCAGTGCATCCGTGACCGTTGTCTGGAGCATTGGTTCACCGTCATGGCTGCCGATACTATAGGCTGTACGTGTCACACTGCCATCAGCAAGCGTAACACTCATGGTACGGTCGTGCGTATCATACTCCGTCTTTGCCTGCAGATCACCCGTAGCGTGGTTGTAAGTGCCAATATTACCATGGCTCTCCGTCATTGGGTAATAAGCCGCAATATTACGTCCAAAGGCATCGATAACAGCCCTTCCACTGACGATGGAGACCTTTTGATTGCTGCCACCAGACCACACCACGCCCGTCTGTTTCGTCTGGACGGCACGCATCAGTGAGTCTGCGAAAGTATAGGTATCAATGTTGCCTTCCTTAGAATAATGGATGGTATGTGCCTTGCGTTCTGCAGGGAAGTACTCAAAGCGGATGGTAAACGGCTGACCGCTTTCTATCTCATACGGAGCACGGATCGTCATCTGTCTGCCCAGTGCATCGTAGGTGTATTCCATCTTCTGCCCGTTAAGGTCGGTCGTTACAGACGGAGCATTCCAAAGACCATCATAAGCCGTACTGGAGCTATAACCGTAGGCATCCTTGACACTTGTCACAAGACTGTGATAGAGGTCATCATAGGTGTAGGCATAGAACATACGCTGATGGTTATAGTTCTCTGGCTTCATCATACGTGTGATGTTACCATAGCCATCGTAAGTCATGTTATAGACAGAAGGCTTGTCACCGTTATGGAGCATGATCTCCGTTATCTCACCGTTTCCGTCCACCTTCGTGCTGCGTTCACGGTAAGTCTTACTACCACTGCTGACAGTGATATGGCTCGGAACACTGACAATATACTTATCTGCTATCTTATGATAGTTGATGTTTGCCTCTAAGCTATAGCCCGTTGTCGTCTCCTTATATCCCTGTAGGTTACCATAGTCATCGTAAGTATTATTGACAGCAACCGCCAGGCTATCCCCACTATTTACATCAAAGTTACTCTGAACAAGTGTCTTTAGGGCAGGGAAGACAACAGCATCAGCCGTATTATGACCAACGGCGAGTGTCTTCAGGTCGTAGTCATATAGAGATCCCTGCAGTTTCTTTCCATCAGCAGTATAGAGATACTCACTCGTAACAAACCCATGCGTATAGTAATCCCTGTTCTTACCATAAGTCTGTACGGAGTAACGATAGAGTCTGTCACCGTTCTCGGTGTCTATCTGATTGGTACGTACCTGCTTGAAACCATAGAAGTCACGCTCACGACGGTCACGATAGCCACCGCTATATTCAAAGGTATTCCTACTTCGTAGTGCTCCGTTCTCCTTGTATCCACCCGTAGTCTCAACAGATGACATCACCCAGCGACGTCCCGGCAAATCGTAACTTGGAGTTGTCTGTTCATAGTTGATATTAATATGTCCACCAAAAGGAAGCGTCACAGAGCGCAGCATGTTCGTTCTGCCCGTAAGGTTACGATAGACAATAAGCTGCTTTACTCCATCAGCGACAATAATATCTGGATGTCCGTCACCGTCGATATCCGTCTAGCCCCTTGCTGTACGAGTGTTGCCAGACAATAAAGACAATCCTGTATTATTTTTAACGTACTAACTCCTGGTCACAATACATCGGAAGAACAATAGTAGTATCTGCACGTATCAAACATATATCAGTTTCTCCTTTCTTCTTGAGAATATAATCGCCTGGTTGATAGTTCTCTTCTATCTCCCAAAAATAAGGAATCTTGATACATTTATGTTCCCCACAATTATCTATTCCAAATATTAAAAAAAATCTGTTTTCATGTTTTCCCATACTTTGTCCTTTTAAGCTGTATTCAATAGGCCTCAAGTCTTGTACAATTTTATTGCAGGTTATACAGCTTGAGAAATTAAGAAAGAAAAGAAAAGATAAAATAATATGCCTCATATTAGAATTTAAAAATATACTTTGTTTTCAACATCTCTCTAGATACACCATTACTCCCTCCTATAGCTTTTATACTTATTCCTGTTCCTAGTCCATAGGATGAATAGGTATGATTATCAATAGGTGTTCCATAAACGGCATTCAATGGGCCAATCGTAGCGGCATTGTTATAACCAGTACCTTCATACAGATCAATATTATTCTTTAAATTTGTATGGTTTTTGTATCCAACAAGGTTGATATATGCATTAAAACTTAAAGCAGGTTTAGCCAAATCACCCCCCGCAGACATAAGGCTATAAAGACCTCCCTCAGAACCACTAATTGTGAAACCGAGACCATAAGAGTAATGTAAATTGGCAATTTGAAAACTAAATCCAGCTTCCAATCCTATTGCGTCAAAGTTAAAAGGGGCATAGATACCTGAAGAAGTTTTTGGCAATTCTTTATATCTACAAAGTTCCAGTCCCATATTACTTAGAATGTCTAAGAAATTAACATGTTTTTTATGGGACACAGACACTTCATCCATTGGGTGGGCTGAAAGAATATTCCCTTGATTATCACCGAATTTATATTGTCCTTGATTATCGAACATATTTACAGTATTTCCTAAATATCTTCCACCTTCTGGGATAAACTTTCTGTCTTTAGCAGAGTTGACTCTTTCATCCCAATAGACGCCCTTGTCCTTTGTTTCAACCCATCCCATTCCATTGGGGTCTAGTATCCTAACAGGATTTCCACCACCATATAGATAAGGGATAGTTTGAACATACTTTTCCGCCAACGGATCCACCCCATACCATAGAGTTGTCATAGGATTCAAGTACCTTGCACCATAATAATACAAGCCTGTCTCAGAATCCATCTCTTTGCCGTTGAACTTGTATGGCATGTCCTCGCTACTACTATATTCATCGACAAGTAGCTCGCCATACGGCAGGTAAGCATCATATTGGGTGATGTTACCCTTGTCATCGGTGATATAAGACGTTGAGCCGAGGTGGTCACTGTGATAGAAGAAGGTCTCCTCTTTTGTGGTGTCGTTTGGAATATATCCATAACCAGCCTGTGGGTCGTCAGGGTTGCTTGGGTCGTTCCAGCTTACAAGTGGACCGGGGTTGGTATTCGGTGTGGTGTTAGGGCGTGGAGTCTGTACCCAACCCTGTGGCACATCATGGTTGCCGAGTTCGGTGAGGACGGCATTATACCCTACACCAGTGTTCTCTGGATCACCATACGCACCCTTCTCTGTAGGTACACCAGGGGCAATGCCCTGCTGTTTATAGTATGTTTCTTTCTGCTTCTGTATCTGATTCATACGTTCTGCATAGTCCTGCTGACCAGCCGTTACGTATGAGCCGTTACGCCCATAGACATTATTGAACAGACCCGTGCCGATTCTTGAAGCTATACGCTGGCTGCCGATGAAGTAGTGCTTCGTGAAGCGGTTCTTGTTCACCGTCAGAATTGAGGCCGGATAGAGCGTGAAGTTGTCGGTCTCGTGGAACGTAATCCCCTGCGGAGCACCGTTGATATATACGCCCTCCATCGTTCCATGGCTCTTGATAATCCGTTCGCCACTGGCATTGTAGGTATAGCGGCTCGTCTTGCCGTTGTCCGAAAGCACCATCAGCCAGTTGTCCTCGTCCCAGTACATCTCGCGTGTCTCGCTCGTGCCATCGTTGGTTACCGTGAGCGGATTCCCGTTGGCATCGTAAGTGTTATGGTTATGCCCGATTTGCGAGGGCGCCGTAGGGTGGTCGCCGGCCTCGTACAGATAAGCAAACGCATACGACTGTGCCACCTTGCTCGAATCCACCTTTTGCTTTTTGGTGAGCGGCTCGCCCATGATGCCGTAGGTCATATCGAGCCAGTACGATGCCGTCTTGGCCTTGCCGTTTGCAGAGACCAATCGGTTGATGCCATCGTAAGTGTAGCTGTGGCTGTATGCAACGCCGAGCTTCGCCTTGTTCTTCTCAGTGATATTCTGCGAATTGGCACTGTTGGTGATACCGAGGATATTATCCACCAAGTTTAAGTTGTACTTGTACTTGTTCTGCATGACGGTATTACCCGACGAGATGAACATCACCTCTTGCAAACATTCGTGCTACGTGTTGTAAGTGTAATTGCTTTCCATCCCATTACCGAAATTAGTAGAAACGGTATGTTCATAACCTAACTTCTCGATAATAGTCCATTCTTACCCGAATTTATTGCTCATGAGACAGTCTTTCTTATTATCTTAAACTCGCATATGTTATTCTAATCTCATTTTTTTCTTTCCCTAAAGTTGTTATATATATAATTCTACCATAATTATCATATTTGTACTGACATCTGTAAATAACGGTCTCGTCAGAAAAATCTGGCTTGTATTCATATCGGAACTCTTTAAGTAAGCCTTTTTCTATAACTATTGTGAGCGTTAAAACATAATCGACTCTTGCATTAATATATGTGTAATATTTGTTGATTTTTAATATATTAATTGTTTTACAATCGCCTTTTGTTTGAATAAAAGATTGAATTTCCGACTTATCATAATTGGATAATATATCAGAGATAATACAAAGGTCTTCGAAAATAACCTCCGGATATTTTATATTCACCCCCCACGATTCCAAGTATTTTAATTGTTCGAAAAAGATATTTTGCATATCTTTCTCGACTTTTGTGAGCCTTATAGGTTTCTTTTTCTTGCTTTTATAGACAGCTTCTTTCTTTCCATTTATATATAGACTCTTGGAAATATACCCAGATTCATACGATAAGGTAACATCCACCTGATGATCTTCCGCTACTTTACTGTTAAGAGGAAAATATAATAAAAAAAGAAGTAAAAACACTTTCATAATTAATATCTTGTATAATGACAGATTTTTATTAATTTGTTTTCCAAAATATTGTTCTACCATATACAGCAGTGGATTGTAACCGCATTTTTCCCGCATTAGGGTTAGGATTTGACTTCTTTGTTACTGAGTTATAAAAAGAATCCCGTGCAGCACGAATCATAGGTGCTTTGAATGATTTACCAATATTATTTTTCCACTGAGCATAATGTTTTGGAGAAATATTCCAACCCATAGTATTCATATGTATTTCAAAATGACCATTACTTTTACGCTGTTCATTTTCTGAGAATTGGGCTTGCTCGGCCCCATCCCACATTGTTGCACCATAACTATAATCTATACCATTTTTAAGTGCATTAATTTCAGCAGCAATAGCTGTCCGCATAAGAGGTAAATCATTTCTTTCTTTAGCACTTTTACTTCTAAAATCTTTTGCAGGCTCAGAACTTATTCCATAAGCCTTTGAATTCCGCTGATGAACACTTGCAATTGCATACATCTCCTTTTTCAAATCTTCCGATGGTTCACTTTTTTTATCTCGGACTCTATAAGCACTACTCTCGCCATATACTGTTGAAGATTGGCTTATAAATTTGGAATGAGATATTGATAATTTCTGGGGATTTTCGAAAACATTTACCATACTTCCATTTTTGTCCTTACTCTGATGGACGCCACTGGCTGTATAAACAAAATTATCTTTCTTTTGATCAGAGCCTAACCATACACCTCCATTTGTGTAATAATCACCTTGTCCATCCGGGTCGAATAAACATATTGGATTCCCATGACAATATACAAAAGTAGATACATTTTCATATTCTTCACTTAGAGGATCACTTCCATACCATAATGAGATTTTTGGGTCCATATATCTGGCACCATAGTAATACAGTCCAGTTTCTTCATCCAATTCCTTGCCATTGAACTTATACGGTAGGTCTTCACTGCTACTATGTTCATCAACCAACAGTTCGCCGTACGGCAGGTAGGCATCATACTGTGTGATGTTGGCTTTATCATCTGTGATGTAAGACGTTGAGCCGAGGTGGTCACTATGATAGAAGAAGGTCTCCTCTTTCGTTGTGTCATTAGGAATGTAACCATAACCAGCCTGTGGGTCATCAGGGTTGCTTGGGTCGTTCCAGCTTACAGGTGGACCAGGGTTGGTATTCGGTGTGGTGTTGGGGCGTGGAGTCTGAATCCAACCTTGTGGCACATCGTGGTTACCGAGTGTGTCAATGATAGAGTTATACCCTCGTTTTGTATTCTCCGGATCACCATACGCGCCCTTCATTGTAGGTACACCAGGTGCAATGCCCTGCTGTTTATAATAAGCCTCTTTCTGCTTCTGAATCTGATTCATGCGTTCAGCATAGTCCTGCTGACCAGCCGTTACGTATGAGCCGTTGCGTCCATAGACGTTGTTAAACAGACCTGTTCCTATCCTTGAAGCAACTCGTTTGTCACCAAGGAAGTAATGTTTCGTAAAGCGATTCTTGTTTACAGAGAGGATACTTGCAGGATAAAGCGTGAAGTTGTCCGTCTCGTGGAACGTGATACCCTGTGGTGCACCATTGATATACACACCCTCCATCGTACCGTAACTCTTCATGATGCGTTCACCAGCAGCATTGTAGGTATAACGGCTCGTCTTGCCATTATCAGAGAGTACCATCAGACGGTTGTCTTCATCCCAGTACATCTCGCGGGTAGTGTTCGTTGAGTCGTTTGTTACCAGTGTTGGATTACCGTTGGCATCGTATGTGTAATGGTCGTGACCAATCTGTGTTGGAGCCGTCGGATGATTACTGTCCTCGTACTTATAAGCAAAGTCATAAGACTTAGCAGTTGTCGTTGAGTCCACCTTCTGAACTTTTGTCAGCGGCTCACTCATCCGTCCGAACGACATCACCATATCATACGATGCATGCTTTGCCTTACCGCTGGCATGAATAAGGCGGCTCAGCTCGTCATACTCATACGTATGCGAACTCCTTCCTCCCAGCTTCGCCTTGTTGAGTTTCATCAGCGACGTTGGGTTGGCAGCATTCGTAATACCGAGGATATTATCCACAGCATCATACTGGTACCTGTTCTCCATCACAGTCTGACCATCCGCTGTAAGGTTCATCACCTGCAGACGTTCACGCTGCTTGTCGTAGGTATAGGTAGTCTCCATGCCATTACCGAGTTTCGTATAGACCGTATGACCCTCCTTGTCGTAACCTATCCTGTCAACAATAACGCTCTGACGTCCCTGTTTATTGCTCGTAAGACTCTCAACCTGTCCGGCAGCATTGTAATGGTAGGTAACCACCTCGCCATCAGGGTAAGTCATTGTCCGCACCCGGTTCCAGCTATCATAGGTAGCACCATAGACATAAGTCCTGATATCCGCCACGCTCGCCATGACCGTTCGGACAGTCTTAACGACTTCGCCCTGCCTGCTGTAGATGCGTAGTTGAGGATGTTCCGTGTACTCGTATTGTTCATTGTTATACCGAAGAATTTCAATTTACTTAGTCTGCACGATTACTGCATACGTCTTGCAGTTCTTCTGCAGAGGCTTTGCAGTATTACTGCACGTATGCAGCAGTGTTTCTGCAGTACTATTGCGAAATGATTTAGTGCGTTGTGTCGATTCATTCGTTCAGTGTTGTCCGCCTTAAACATATGGATGTTCTTGTCCGATCTTATCTTTTTACGATGCCATTTACCTTGGCAAGTTTATTAGTTTCTAATTAAGGTTATCTCATGGCTATTAGTTCATACTTGTAGAGATATACTTATAATTTAAAAGTTCTTTCTTATTGATAATAGTAATCTCATTGAACGCAACCTCACCATTTCTTAAAGTTGGTCTCAAATAATGAACCACGAATTTTGTGTCCTCACATTTTATAATCATATCTTCCTTATTATAATAATAACCAATGATTGATTTAACATAAAATAGAGGATGATATGTATCATTTGGGATAGCCGATCCATTGCCTAAATATTCTGATTTATTATAAACAAAAGAAAAATCCATTATGCTCACATATTTTCCATTTACTTTCTTTTTATAAGTCAAACATTCTGTTCTCAAATCAAATGGCAATATGTGATAATTAATAAAACTTTTGCCGATATAATAATTTCTATAATCGACCCATATGAAAATAAGAAATAAGACTATGCCTATTATGCAAATACTCTTCCTCATTTTTTTGTTGTTAATACAGGTTTGAAATAGTATGTTACTGTCCTTGCTTTGTAATCATATGGTGTCCCACCTAATTCAAATCCTAAATCAAGAGGATCTCTAAAGCCATCAACATAATTAGGTTTTCTAAACAATGTAAAATCAACATGACTCGTTTGTTTGCCGGGATGAACTGCATATGATACGCCAGTTTTTCCTATATGAAACACTAAGGCTGTCATATCTACATCAAAGCTATTCTTATCTCTTACTTTTGTTGTTACGGCTTTAAGATTGTCTTGAAAAGTTTTTGTATTTATCAAAAGATTTGTTGCAATATCTCCGACATCGGCAGGCTCTCCATTTCCAAAATAATAATGACTAATTGCTAATTGATCCTGTTGAGCCCCTTTAGCACTTTCTGGAGCAACAATATTTAAATTTGGCGTTTGCTCTAACACTGTACCACTTAAATCTGCTTTTACGGTATATAATGAACCTTTATCTAATGAAAGTTTACTTAAATTTCTAACAGCAATATTACCACCTTTAGTTGTTCTAATATTATTTCTATTTAATATCTGCAGAACATCCTTCTGGCTTGTTCCAAGGAATTGTGCTAAAGTTTTGGTGTTATCTTTTCTATCAGCATGCAAATTACCATTTTTTTCCCAATGCCAACATCCATTAGGATCAACAAATCTTATAGGATTTCCAATGCAATAAACATATCCACTCACACTTATATATTTTTCCGTTAACGGGTCTACCCCTAACCACATGGAGATTTTGGGATCCATGTATCTGGCACCATAGTAATACAGTCCAGTTTCTTCATCCAATTCCTTGCCATTGAACTTGTAGGGCATGTCCTCGCTGCTACTATGCTCATCAACCAACAGTTCACCGTATGGCAGATAAGCATCATACTGAGTGATGTTGGCATGATCGTCTGTGATGTAAGACGTTGAGCCAAGGTGGTCATTATGGTAGAAGAAGGTTTCCTCCTTCGTGGTGTCGTTTGGTATATAGCCATAACCAGCCTGTGGGTCATCAGTATTGCTCGGGTCGTTCCAGCTTACAGGTGGACCAGGGTTGGTATTCGGTGTGGTGTTAGGGCGTGGAGTCTGAATCCAGCCTTGTGGCACATCGTGGTTACCGAGTGTGTCAATGATAGAGTTATACCCTCGTTTTGTATTCTCTGGGTCACCATACGCACCCTTCATTGTAGGTACACCAGGTGCAATGCCCTGCTGCTTATAATAAGCCTCTTTCTGCTTCTGAATCTGATTCATACGTTCAACATAATCCTGCTGACCAGCCGTTACGTATGAGCCGTTACGCCCGTAAACGTTATTGAAGAGACCCGTCCCTATCCTTGAAGCAACTCGTTTGTCACCAATGAAGTAATGCTTTGTAAAACGATTCTTATTGACTGAGAGGATACTTGCTGGGTAGAGCGTGAAGTTATCCGTTTCGTGGAACGTGATTCCCTGCGGTGCACCATTGATATACACACCCTCCATCGTTCCGTAACTTTTCATGATGCGTTCGCCAGCAGCATTGTAAGTGTAACGACTCGTCTTGCCATTATCAGAGAGTACCATCAAGCGGTTGTCCTCATCCCAATACATCTCGCGGGTAGTGTTCGTTGAGTCGTTCGTTACCAGCGTTGGATTACCGTTGGCATCGTATGTGTAATGGTCGTGACCAATCTGCGTTGGAGCCGTAGGATGGTTACTATCCTCATACTTATAAGCAAAGTTATAAGACTTCGCAGTTGTCGTTGAGTCCACTTTCTGTACCTTAGTGAGCGGCTCACTCATCCATCCGAACGACATCACCATATCATACGATGCACGCTTTGCCTTACCGTTTGCATGAATAAGGCGGTTCAGCTCGTCATACTCATACGTATGCGAACTCCTTCCTCCCAGCTTCGCCTTGTTGAGTTTCGTAAGCGACGTTGGGTTGGCGGCATTCGTAATACCGAGGATATTATCCACAGCATCATAACGATACCTGTTCTCCATCACAGTCTGACCCTCGATTGTCAGCTTGGCGTTCTGCAACCGCTCACGCTGCTTGTCAAAGGCATAGGTGGTCTCGGTACCGTTGCCCAGCTTTTGGTAAACGGTGTGACCGCCCTTGTCGTAGCCTATCCTTTCTACTATAACGCTCTGCTTACCCAGTTTATTGCCTGTAAGGCGAACTATTTGCCCTGCCGCATGTAGGTACTACTTAATCGTTACTTTACGACACATGCTTATTTACCTCTTTGTACAAATCACTACTTTGGATTTCGAGTTCTTCTTAATTTTCCCTTTGAATCTGCCCAGAAATATTCCTTGATATACACCTGACCTCCCATTCCTGAATGGATTACAACATATCTTGTATTGGGACGGAATTTAATTCTCCGAAGATTTTTAGTAATACCATAACTGTTCATTTCCTCCACAGATAATGCAGACGATACGTTTCTAAAGTTTATTGTGTCACAACTCCTAGTGTCAAATTCATTTTTCTTTGTAATGAAGAACAGATGACTTTCGCTAGGATCTAGACAGTCAGACTCTATTTCCATATGTAAAAAGTTATGTACTATCAAAAGTTGCCGGCTCTCATCAAGTGAGAAACTATGATTCTCGTTACAAGCTATTAAGAAAGGCAACACCATAAAAATACAAACAGAATATATTTTCTTCATTTCTCTTGTTCTTTATATGCGTTCCACCACTTGTCGATTTGTTTAATCTTCTCTTCTTCTGAACCTTTGCCGATAAATAATCTGTTCAGATTTGCATGAAATTTAGATTTTACAAAATCCCTAAAAGACTCAAATACTTCAGAGCCTTTTTCTGCCTCTCGTTCACGAGGGGCTTTATCGTGGCTTAGGGTCGAGACATATCCCCAAAGGGTCTTCAACAGGTATAGGCCTTCACTCCCATCCCTTTTTATCTGTTTTATGTGACCAACTTCATGTGAAAACTCTTTAAACCACCAGTCGTAATATTGCTCTTTACTAATATTTCTTCATTGAAATATTCAGGTGACACAAGCATGCGAGTGTTTTCAGGGCTATCACCCAGTGTTATACTATTACTTTCTCTTTGAAGGTTAAATTCTTCTAACCTAACATTCTTTATATAATTTTCAGGGACTCCAGAAACCAAAGAAAGTAGATGAGTTGCCGATTTTGTAAATTTATAGTACACATATTGTGTAGGGACGTTCATTGTTGCACCTGTGATGCTTGGAGCTGTTGTTACAATGCTCCTTTCATAGTGAATTGTGACAATGCCTTTTGGGTAAAGTCCTTTTTCATCTATATAATTCATTGGAGAAGATTTACAATAAGAATAAGGGCTGATTGAAACGTATTTCTCCGCCAACGGATCCACCCCATACCAAATACTTGCCACAGGATTCATATACCTTGCACCATAATAGTACAGGCCAGTCTCATCATCGAACTGTTTACCATTGAACTTATAAGGTAAGTCTTCACTCGATGAGTGCTCGTCTACAAGGAGTTCACCGTACGGCAGGTAGGCATCATACTGCGTGATGTTGGCTTTGTCGTCTGTGATATAAGATGTTGAACCCAAGTGGTCACTATGATAGAAGAAGGTCTCTTCCTTTGTGGTGTCGTTTGGAATATATCCATAACCAGCCTGTGGGTCATCAGGATTACTCGGGTCATTCCAGCTTACAGGTGGACCGGGGTTGGTATTCGGTGTGGTGTTGGGGCGTGGAGTCTGAATCCAACCCTGTGGAACATCATGGTTGCCGAGTGTGTCAATGATAGAGTTATATCCTCGTTTTGTATTCTCCGGATCACCGTAAGCTCCCTTCATTGTTGGTACGCCAGGGGCAACACCCAGCTGTTTACCATAACCCTCATGCAGAATCTCGTTCTCGTAAGAAACATTTATAATAGATAATCTCAAATTTTATTTGTATGGCGTTTACGCATGTTTGATGCTTTGCCTCTTGATCATTCTTCCTTTGTAATCTACATAAATATGAATTGTATCAGGCGGAATCCTACTAGAAGTGATACTTATTATGTCATAATTTTATTTGGTTTCAAAATAATCTTATGTGTACGAACTGTATCACCTTCTAACAGACATCCACTTAACACGAAATAGTCATCTGAAATATCTTTAATGTTTATATAATAAGCACCTTGTTTTGTTTCTTTTCTTTCTATTGAATAACACTCATCACCATCCTGACTATAAATTAGAATGTATTCTATTTGATCATGAGTAACTGAGTAAACATACTGCCTCTGCTCATTAAGGTCTATTTTATTAACTTGATCTTTACAAGCATATATAATACAAAGCGCAAGAAGACTTATTATTTTAATAAATCTACATTTCCTTATTTTATGTTCCATATAAATATTTTTTAATCAATAAATATTTATTATCTTCTTCCATTTTTGAATAGTTGTAAGATATTTTTGGGATTGAATTGATTCCACCACACATCTATCATTTTAATCTTTTGTGAATCTGTCATTTCGGTATTATTTATCAATGCAGATAAACCTCCTTTGTATTTAAGAGTTTTTGTAACAAAGTCATTAAATCTCACGAATACATGTGATTTACTTATAGCCTCCCTTTCTTCAGGCACTTTGTCATGACCTGCATTAAAACTTCCTTCATTAATAAAATTTTTCAGATACATTTTGGCGAATTTACCTGTATATTTAAAATAGGATCCTGCCTTCTCTATATGTTTCAAGTGTTTCACCTCATGACTTAATAAATATAACCATTCATAAGTATTATTAGAAAAATCGTTTTTCTCTAAGCTTTTATCTTCTTCAAAATAATTTCTAGTCATTATTGTGGATGCATACTTAGGATTGTCACCCAAAGTAATCGCACCTCCTGCCTCATCTGCTTTTGAAGAAAGAGGATACCATGGAACTTCTTTTCCTAATCCTTTTTCCATTACATGAAGGTTTTAACATATTCTTCTTGTACACCGCTAACCAAAGATAAAAGGTGTGCTACTGGCGCTGTTAACGTATAATAATCAGGGAGATAAAAAGGTGTTTTATGAAAGATAACCACATTTTTTGGATAAAGCCCTTCTATATCACTTAACTTTACCGGATTATCCAGCGTATACACATATCCACCCGTACTTACATACTTCTCTGCCAGCGGATCCACCCCATACCACAGACTCGTGACAGGATTCATGTATCTTGCGCCATAGTAGTACAGTCCAGTCTCTGCATCCATCTCCTTACCATTGAACTTATATGGCAGGTCTTCACTGCTGCTATGCTCATCAACTAACAGTTCACCGTATGGCAGGTAGGCATCATACTGTGTGATGTTGGCTTTATCATCTGTGATGTAAGACGTTGAGCCGAGGTGGTCACTATGATAGAAGAAGGTCTCCTCTTTCGTTGTGTCGTTAGCAATGTAACCATAACCAGCCTGCGGGTCATCAGGGTTGCTCGGGTCGTTCCAGCTTACAGGTGGACCGGGGTTGGTATTTGGTGTGGTGTTCGGCTTCGGAGTCTGTACCCAACCCTGTGGCACATCATGGTTGCCGAGTTCAGTGAGGACGGCATTATACCCTACACCCGTGTTCTCCGGATCACCATACGCACCCTTCTCTGTTGGTACACCAGGGGCTACACCCACCTTCTTATAATACGCCTCTTTCTGTGTCTGAATCTGATTCATGCGTTCAGCATAGTCCTGCTGACCAGCCGTTACGTATGAACCGTTGCGTCCATAGACGTTGTTAAACAGACCTGTTCCTATCCTTGAAGCAACTCGTTTGTCACCAAGGAAGTAATGCTTTGTAAAGCGATTCTTATTTACAGAGAGGATACTTGCAGGATAGAGCGTGAAGTTATCCGTCTCATGGAAGGTAATACCTTGCGGTGCACCATTAATATACACACCTTCCATCGTACCGTAACTCTTCATGATGCGTTCACCAGCAGCATTGTAAGTGTATCGGCTTGTCTTACCGTTATCGCTTAAGACCATCAGGCGGTTATCCTCATCCCAATACATCTCACGGGTAGTGTTCGTTGAGTCATTTGTCACCAACACAGGATTACCGTTGGCATCGTATGTGTAATGGTCGTGACCAATCTGCGTTGGAGCTGTCGGGTGGTTACTGTCCTCATACTTATAAGCAAAGTTATAAGACTTGGCAGTCGTCGTTGAGTCCACCTTCTGTACCTTTGTCAGCGGTTCACTCATCCGTCCGAACGACATCACCATATCATACGATGCACGCTTAGCCTTACCGCTTGCATGAATAAGACGGTTCAGCTCATCATACTCATACGTATGCGAACTCCTTCCTCCCAGCTTCGCCTTATTGAGTTTCGTCAGCGACGTTGGGTTGGCAGCATTCGTAATACCGAGGATATTATCCACAGCATCATACTGATACCTGTTCTCCATCACAGTCTGACCATCCGCCGTAAGGTTCATCACCTGCAGACGGTCACGCTGCTTGTCATATGTATAGGTGGTCTCCGTGCCATTACCGAGCTTCGTATAGACCGTATGACCCTCCTTATCGTAACCTATCCTGTCAACAATAACGCTCTGTCGTCCCTGTTTATTGCTCGTCATACTCTCCACCTGTCCTGCAGCATTGTAATGGTAGGTAACCACTTCACCGTCAGGATAAGTCATCGTCTGCACACGGTTCCAACTATCATACGTAGCACCATAGACATAAGTCCTGATATCCGCCACGCTCGCCATGACCGTACGGACAGTCTTCGTCACCTCACCCTGTCGACCGTAGTAGTAGGCTTCACCGCCACTCGCATCCTCTACGAGGGCAAGACGACCGGCACGGTTGTACTTATCGCCAGCCTTACCATAGGTATAAGTAACACGATTAAAGAGATTTTCGGGATAAAGCACCTCGTGAAGCCGTTCGAAGTCGTAGGTGTAAGAGATGTAACCCTTGTCAGATATCGACTTCCTAAGCTCTGCCGTGAGCTTCGTCATGAGGTTACCTGCCGCATCATAAGTCATATCCGTTTCACCAGCATCAGGATGGTTCACCATCAGTTTGCGACCAAGCAAGTCGTAGGCATACTTCGTCTCCTTACCGTTAGGATGCTGAACCGTCATCAGCTGTCCGACAGGGTCATAGCTGTACTTCACCGTGATATCCTCACCACGGGCATGCTGCACCGTTTCACGGTTACGTCCCTTGGCATCCGTATAGCTCTCCGCATGTCGTCCCAGTGCATCCGTGACTGTTGTCTGGAGCATCGGTCCACCGTCATGGCTTTGGATGGTGTAGGCACTCATTAATTTTCTTCATAACTTGCCTTTTAGTAAAATCACTATATATTCCTCTTCTTCTATTCCTTAAATGTAGAGTAAAACATTTTGGGCTTTAGCCAATAAACCTTTTTTAGATAATATACTCCTTCAAGATATTTCGTGTCATTCTTTATAGATTTAGCCCATTTTAAACCTTCTCCAGATTTACTATAGGCTATATGTATTGTACTAACACGTTTAATTTGTTTAATAATGACAAAAGCTTCATCTAGCCTATCCAAGTTCAGCAATGCAAATATATAATTATACTTAACCAAGTAGTCTGCGGAATTCAACTCAAACGCTTTTCGTGAATATTCATATGCTTCTTCCAATTGTTCCAACTTAGTGCAAACATTGGATAGTTCCGTTAAGAAGAATGATTCATTATAATATTTTTTTGACATTTTTACTAAGAATAGTTTAAGATTATTCCATTGTGATTCGGCTTTAAGAAGTGACAATCTTTCATCTATTCGCTTCGTCTCCTCTTGCAGTAAGAAACCATTACTTCCCATTTTTACGTTTATTTGGATTTGCTTTCTTTTGATATTTTTTATTTTTGTCTCCCCGGTTACTATTTCGATTCTGTCCATATGAAGATCCGGCTCGATGAGCAGTGTGCTTATCACTAGTTGATTTTCTAGCACCTTTTGTATGCTCTGCAGCTAAGAAGATAGACTCTTTGGGACTGCTATTTGCGCTTACAAACTCATTATAGACGTATGCTCCGAAGCCGACTAAGCCTACTATTGGTATTGCTATATCATCCACAGTTCCAATACCTGTAGCATCATCAGCACCTAAAACAATAATACTAGATGTCGCAAAGGCCATAATTGCTTGAGCTGTGGATGAACCATGTGGAGATGAGACAACATCTTTTTTATAATATACTTTTGTCCTTTTTGTACGTTGATTCTTCGGATAACTTACGATACGTCCATCAGTATCCACTAACTTCACCGGATTATCCAGCGTATACACATATCCACCCATACTTGCATACTTCTCTGCCAATGGATCCACTCCATACCAAAGACTCGTGATTGGATTCATGTACCTTGCACCATAATAGTACAGGCCTGTCTCTTCATCGAACTGTTTACCATTGAACTTATACGGTAGGTCCTCACTACTGCTATGCTCGTCAACTAACAGTTCACCGTATGGTAGGTAAGCATCATACTGGGTGATGTTGGCATGATCGTCTGTGATGTAAGACGTTGAACCTAAGTGGTCACTGTGATAGAAGAAAGTTTCCTCTTTCGTTGTGTCGTTAGGAATGTAGCCATAACCTGCCTGCGGGTCATCAGGGTTGCTTGGGTCATTCCAGCTTACAGGTGGACCGGGGTTAGTATTCGGTGTGGTGTTCGGCTTCGGAGTCTGAATCCAACCCTGTGGCACATCGTGGTTGCCGAGTGTGTCAATGATAGAGTTATATCCTCGTTTTGTATTCTCTGGGTCACCATACGCACCCTTCATTGTAGGTACACCTGGTGCAATGCCCTGCTGCTTGTAATACGCTTCCTTCTGACGTTGGATTTGGTTCATACGTTCAGCATAGTCCTGCTGACCAGCGGTTACATATGAGCCGTTACGCCCGTAAACGTTGTTAAACAGACCTGTTCCTATTCTTGAAGCAACTCGTTTGTCACCAAGGAAGTAATGCTTCGTAAATCTGTTTTTGTTGACAGAGAGGATACTTGCAGGATAAAGCGTAAAGTTATCCGTCTCATGGAAGGTAATACCTTGCGGTGCACCATTGATATACACACCCTCCATCGTACCATAACTCTTCATGATACGCTCACCGGCAGCGTTGTAAGTGTAACGGCTTGTCTTGCCGTTATCACTTAAAACCATCAGGCGGTTGTCCTCATCCCAATACATCTCGCGGGTAGTATTCGTAGAGTCGTTCGTTACCAGTGTTGGATTACCATTGGCATCGTACGTGTAATGGTCATGACCAATCTGCGTTGGAGCTGTCGGGTGGTTACTGTCCTCATACTTATAAGCAAAGTTATAAGACTTGGCAGTTGTCGTTGAGTCCACTTTCTGAACTTTTGTCAGCGGCTCACTCATCCGTCCGAACGACATCACCATATCATACGATGCATGCTTTGCTTTAGCGCTTGCATGAATAAGGCGGTTCAGCTCGTCATATTCATACGTATGCGAACTCCTTCCTCCCAGCTTCGCCCTATTGAGTTTCATCAGCGACGTTGGGTTGGCAGCATTCGTAATACCGAGGATATTATCCACAGCATCATAACGATACCTGTTCTCCATCACAGTCTGACCGTCCGCTGTAAGGTTCATCACCTGCAGACGGTCACGCTGCTTGTCGTAGCTATAGGTAGTCTCCGTGCCATTACCGAGCTTCGTATAGACCGTATGACCCTCCTTGTCGTAACCTATCCTATCAACAATAACGCTCTGACTTCCCTGTTTATTGCTCGTAAGACGCTCAACCTGTCCAGCAGCATTGTAGTGATAGGTCACCACTTCACCGTCAGGATAAGTCATCGTCTGTACACGGTTCCAGCTGTCATACGTAGCACCATAGACATAAGTCCTAATATCTGCCACGCTCGCCATGACCGTTCGGACAGTCTTAACAACTTCGCCCTGTCTGCCGTAGATGCGTAGTTGAGGTTGTTCCGTGTACTCGTATTGTTCATTGTTATATTATCGAAGAATTTTAATTTACTTAGTTTGCACGATTACTGCATACGTCTTGCAGTTCTTCTGCAAAGGCCTTGCAGTGTTACTGCATGCGTGCTGCAGTGTTTCTGCAAGGCTTCTGCAGTGAGACTGCAACGCGGGTGCAGAATCTCTGCAGTACTATTGCGAAATGATTTAGTGCGTTGTATCGATTCATTCGTTCGGTGTTGTCCGCCTTGAACATGTTGTATATGTCATTGTTCCCAGTCGGGGCGCTGTTCGTAGCTGTCGAATTGCGGGGCGGGGAGTTCGTATTCATTGAATATTGTTGTTATTTCTGCCTGCTGCTCGGGCGAAATGAGCTGGTCTCCCTTTTGGGCGTAATAGAAAGCGCGCTCGCTGCTGAACACGTTCATTACATCGTAGCGCACGCTGTGGTACTGCGCTTTGGGGATATGGTCGAACAGTCGGCGCATGCCTCGGGCGTATCGCATGGGGGCGTCACTGCGAAACTCGCGGCACGCTTCGCCTTTCGCTACTTGTGCTACGTAGGCGGGCGTTACGCAATAGTTCGTTGTCGGCGGTTCGGGTTGCAACTGATATAGTCGGGCAACTTGGCGGCGAAGGCAGTGTACTGCTTTCGCGCATTCTTTGTCTGTGGCGTAGCATGAGGCGTAGCCGAAGGGGATTTTTTCAATCTGCATAAATATGATTAATCAAATATAGCTGTTAATTTATTCTTTTTTACAACTACAAAGATAATAATTTACTTGATAATCTCTAAATCTTTTACGTATCGACCATTCTTTTCTGCCGAGAAAGAATAATACTCAGCCCCGTTACCCACAATACCGATATTCCTCCCTTTCATGGGGAAAGAATCCAACACATTAAAAGCCCCATCTCTTCGTATCGTTTTATAAGAGAAGGAATGTGGGTGTATCCTGTAAATGTTCTTATATAAGTTATCTACATAAATTGTATCTGTTCCGGTAATAAAATAGAGCAGGATCTCTCCATAATAACCATTGGTTTTGCGAATAATGATAGAATCTGTATCCCCAATGATGAGACTATCATACTTATCACCCTCGGAAACGGATATATAAATATTATTCATATCACAATAATATCGCTTTTTTATCTTTTTGTTTGTACAGGAAATAACAAGAAGTAAAACGAATGTGTATGCAATGATGTCCTTTATTCTCATTTGAAAAAGAAATTTTGATAGTATTTACAAAGGGATAAATAGGTGAGGAAATTTATTGTTGTCTGATACAGTACTTTATACCCTTAGGTATTCTTATCGGAATCACATGTAGTTCGAGTTGCTTTTATCACCCTTCCTATTGAATCCGTTCTAATCTTAACTCTAAAAGCTATACCTCCCATGCCGTTATTCGACAAAGTATATGTAGAATTTGGTCTTAATTTGATCTTTTTAGAAAAATTGTAACCTCCGACATAAACATTATATTTATCGGGAATACTATCAAGCCTTATTTTGCTTGGTGGTGGATTTATCGTATCATTCCACACAAGTAATATACCTCCCTCATATTGACATCCATTTGAAGCTACGGAGTCGTTATCAATACTGAGTTTATAAAAAGACTTTTCACACGAACATATCGTTTGACTCGCAATATCAAAGTAAAAAGCATTATCTACTTTACATGAAAAAAATAGAAATACATATAGAATTACTATGATATTATCTTTTTTTAGTTTTGCTTTCACTCTTTTTCCCAAATTTATTTGTAATAAAGGCCTTCCACCATTGATCTAATCTCTCTATGATTTGATCTTGGGAATTATTCTTGTTCTTAAATAGCTTTTCTAAACCTTTCATTTTATAATTTTTATCGATAAATGCACTAAATTTCCTAAAAGTAATAGCTCCTTTATCTGCTTCCTTTTCTTTTGTAGAATAGCTACCATCATGCCAATTTTGCCCTGATAGTATATTTCTAAGATATTGATAAACAGATCCTACCAGATGCCTTTTTCCTTTTATTTGAGGAATATGACCAACCTCATGGGCATTTCTTTCCATAAACTCATAGAAAAAGGCTCCATTAGTTTCTCTATATGTCATATTATTTTTAAAATTATAATAATAATGGGTTATTATTGCATGATCAGGATCTTTCCCTGCTGTCAATGATGAACCAGCTGTACCTATTGATCCATTTAATATACCAGTTTCCTCAAATATTACATTTGCGAAAAGGATTTGTTGCTCATTGACCCCACTTACTAAGTGGAGAAGATGAGCTGCTGCTGGAGTAAAATAATAACCTCCAAGTGGATTCCTTGCTAATATTATACTATTTTCTGATTGTTTCCCATTTGGATCTAAATATTTAATAGGATTATCCATTGTATAGCAATACCCATTCACATTTGGATACTTCTCCGCTAACGGATCCACCCCATACCAGATACTTGCCATAGGATTCATGTACCTTGCACCGTAATAGTACAAGCCTGTCTCCTCATCGAACTGCTTGCCGTTGAACTTATATGGCAGGTCTTCACTGCTACTATGCTCGTCAACCAACAGTTCACCGTATGGCAGGTAAGCATCATACTGTGTGATGTTGGCTTTATCGTCTGTGATATAAGACGTTGAGCCGAGGTGGTCACTGTGATAGAAGAAGGTCTCCTCACATGTTGTGTCGTTTGGAATATAACCATAACCAGCCTGCGGGTCGTCAGGGGTACTCGGGTCATTCCAGCTTACAGGTGGACCGGGGTTGGTATTCGGTGTGGTGTTGGGGCGTGGAGTCTGAATCCAACCCTGTGGCACATCGTGGTTGCCGAGTGTGTCAATGATAGAGTTATACCCTCGTTTTGTATTCTCCGGGTCACCATACGCACCCTTCATAGTAGGTACACCAGGGGCAATGCCTTGCTGCTTATAGTATGCCTCCTTCTGTGTCTGAATCTGATTCATACGCTCTGCATAGTCCTGCTGACCAGCCGTTACGTATGAGCCGTTACGTCCGTAAACGTTGTTGAACAATCCTGTACCGATACGGCTGGCGATTCGTTTGTCACCAATGAAGTAATGCTTTGTGAAGCGATTCTTGTTAACAGAGAGGATACTTGCCGGATAAAGCGTAAAGTTGTCCGTCTCGTGGAATGTGATACCCTGCGGTGCACCGTTGATATACACACCCTCCATCGTACCGTAACTCTTCATAATACGTTCGCCGGCAGCGTTGTAAGTGTAACGACTTGTCTTACCGTTATCGCTTAAGACCATGAGTCGGTTGTCCTCATCCCAGTACATCTCACGGGTAGTGTTCGTAGAGTCGTTCGTTACCAGCGTTGGATTACCGTTGGCATCGTATGTGTAATGGTCGTGACCAATCTGCGTTGGAGCCGTAGGATGGTTACTGTCTTCATACTTATAAGCAAAGTTATAAGACTTAGCAGTTGTCGTTGAGTCCACCTTCTGCACCTTTGTCAGCGGTTCACTCATCCGTCCGAACGACATCACCATATCATACGATGCACGCTTAGCCTTACCGCTGGCATGAACAAGACGGTTCAGCTCATCATACTCATACGTATGCGAACTCCTTCCTCCTAACTTCGCCTTGTTGAGTTTCGTCAGCGACGTTGGGTTGGCAGCATTCGTGATACCGAGGATATTATCCACAGCATCATACTGGTACCTGTTCTCCATCACAGTCTGACCATCCGCTGTAAGGTTCATCACCTGCAGACGTTCACGCTGCTTGTCATAGGTATAGGTAGTCTCCGTGCCATTACCGAGTTTCGTATAGACCGTATGACCCTCCTTGTCGTAACCTATCCTGTCAACAATAACGCTCTGACGTCCCTGTTTATTGCTCGTCAGGCTCTCCACCTGTCCGGCAGCATTGTAGTGATAAGTTACCACTTCACCGTCAGGATAAGTCATCGTCTGCACCCGGTTCCAGCTGTCATAGGTAGCACCATAGACATAAGTCCTGATATCCGCCACGCTCGCCATCACTGTACGTACAGTCTTCGTCACCTCACCCTGTCTGCCGTAGTAGTAGGCTTCACCACCCGAAGCATCCTCAACGAGGGCAAGACGACCGGCACGGTTGTACTTATCGCCAGCCTTACCATAGGTATAAGTAACACGGTTGAAGAGATTTTCTGGATAAAGCACCTCATGCAGTCGTTCGAAGTCGTAGGTGTAAGAGATGTAACCCTTGTCAGATATCGACTTCCTAAGTTCTGCCGTGAGCTTCGTCAGGAGGTTGCCTGCCGCATCATAGGTCATATCCGTCTCACCTGCATCAGGATGGTTCACCATCAGTTTGCGACCAAGCAAGTCATAGGCATACTTCGTCTCCCTACCGTTAGGATGCTGAACTGTCATCACCTGACCGACAGGGTCATAGCTGTACTTCACCGTGATATCCTCACCACGAGCATGCTGCACCGTCTCCCGGTTACGCCCCTTGGCATCGGTATAGCTCTCCGCATGTCGTCCCAGTGCATCCGTGACCGTTGTCTGAAGCATCGGTTCACCGTCATGACTACCGATACTGTAGGCTGTGCGTGTCACACTGCCGTCAGCAAGCGTAACACTCATGGTACGGTCGTGCGCATCATACTCTGTCTTTGCCTGCAAATCACCTGTAGCATGGTTGTAAGTGCCAATATTACCATGGCTCTCCGTCATTGGATAATAAGCCGCAATATTACGTCCAAAGGCATCGATAACAGCCCTCCCACTGACGATGGAGACCTTTTGATTGCTGCCACCAGACCAGACCACACCTGTCTGTTTCGTCTGGACGGCACGCATCAGCGAGTCGGCAAAGGTGTAGGTATCTATGTTGCCTTCCTTAGAATAATGAATGGTATGTGCCTTACGTTCTGCAGGGAAGTACTCAAAGCGGATAGTAAACGGCTGACCGCTCTCTATCTCATACGGAGCACGGATAGTCCTCTGTCTGCCCAGTGCATCGTAGGTGTATTCCATCTTCTGCCCGTTAAGGTCGGTCGTTACGGCCGGAGCATTCCAAAGACCATCATAAGCCGTACTGGAGCTATAGCCGTAGGCATCCTTGACACTTGTCACAAGACTGTGATAGAGGTCATCATACGTATAAGCATAGAACATACGCTGATGGTTATAGTTCTCCGGCTTCGTCATGCGTGTGATGTTGCCATAGCCATCGTAAGTCATGTTATAGACAGAAGGCTTGTCACCGTTATGGAGCATGATTTCCGTTATCTCACCGTTGCCGTCTACCTTCGTTGAGCGTTCACGATAAATCTTACTACCACTGCTGACAGTGATATGGCTCGGGATACTGACGATATACTTGTCGGCAATCTTATGATAGTTAATGTTTGCCTCTAAGCTATAGGCTGTTGTAGTCTCCTTATATCCCTGTAGGTTACCATAGTCATCGTAAGTATTGCTGACAGCAACCGACAGACTGTCCCCACTGACTTCATCAAAGTTACTTTGAACGAGTGTCTTTAGGGCAGGGAAGACAACAGCATCTGTCGTATTATTACCAACGGCAAGTGTCTTCAGGTCGTAGTCATAGACAGCGCCCTGCAGTTTCTTTCCATCAGCGGTATAGAGATATTCACTCGTAACAAGTTCATGTGCATAGTAATCCCTGTTCTTACCATAGGTCTGTACGGAGTAACGATAGAGTCTATCACCATTCTCTGTGTCTATCTGATTAGTACGTACCTGCTTGAAACCATAGAAGTCACGCTCACGGCGGTCACGATAGCCACCGCTATATTCAAAGGTATTCCTGCTTCGTACTGCTCCGTTCTCCTTGTATCCACCTGTCGTCTCAACCGATGACATCACCCAGCGACGTCCCGGCAAGTCGTAACTTGGAGTTGTCTGCTCATAGTTGATATTGATATGTCCGCCGAAAGGAAGTGTCACGCTCTTTAGCATATTCGTTCTGCCCGTAAGGTTGCGGTAGACTATAAGCTGCTTTGCTCCATCAGCGACAATAATATCTGGATGTCCGTCACCGTCGATATCTCTCAAGGCTGTTTCAGTATAGCTGACACCATCAGACAAAGAACCTACTCCCTTGAATGTAAGTCTGAATTTCAAAATTCAAAAATGAATCGAAATTGAGACCGAGAAGTTGCCTTACCCTGAGACAGAAGTTTTCTCAAATATATATACGAACCTTTTTTCCTTTTGAATTGGCAGTGCTCTCTCCATCTTTTCCTTTAGTCATAAGTTTATTTTGTTTTGTAAATAATCAATTACAACTTTATGCGTTGAATCAACATCATACGATACACTGGTGCTTAAACCATTTTGTGTGAATATAGTCCATGTACCTATTCGCTTTGCTCTTTTCGTTTTGTCATTATATAGGGAATATCCTTTTGCAGCAATATGCCCGTTTTTATATCTCTTTATCACATACACAACTTTCCCAGACTTTATATTATTATACGTCAAAACGCTGTCTTTTTCTTTGTCCCCAACTTTATGGAATAATACTATCCCATTATCACGAGACTCGAGTAAATATTGTGAATACAATTTATGTCTAAATTCATTTATGGAGTCTATACCATCGCCTGCATACCATTTATCAGTATTGGAGTAATATGTCCAAGTTCCATCTCTCTTATCAAAAGAGAGCGAAAATTCACAATCACTCATGAAATAATAAATATAAGAATAACCATGAAACATAACTTCTGAAGTCTCTTGGTTTTCAGATAAATCAATAGAATCTAATTTTGTAGGATACATTCCATGAGAATGGCGGTACTGCTCTAATCTACTTATAATATCTTTACCATACTTTTTACCTAAATAAATTTCGTAATAATTACCAGAAATAATTATTAAGGATATAACAACAATTGAAAAAACAATTGACATGGCAGTTTTACCTATTATCATTTTTGTCTTCATACTTCAATTCCATTAATTATAATATATCCACAAAATATTATCATTTTAATTATAAGTTCATTGTTTTATCACTTTTTTTATATCTCAATGATCCGAGATTATTATTGTCAATACTAATATTCATTATTTTCCTTTTTTCATCAAAATATAATCTTATGTTACCTTTATTTGTTTTATTAAAATTTGATATAAGCTTAAGTACATCTTGTTTGGTATAATTAGCATCTTTAGGAGGATTGTAATAGGCATTCATAGCTAATTGTGAGAAATAAATTGCCTGACCACCCTTGTAAGCTTGAGTTGTCCTAGCAAAAGTCCAATGACTACTTGCCCGAGATACAACCGATGCATGAAGAAAATGACTCTCACCCATCCCTCTATGATTATCTTGAAAGTGCATGTCTTCATGAAACAACGTATTCATTAAATTATATTTATTTTTAAGAAGAATATCCGGTGTGCCATTTTCTCCTGCTGGAATCCAGATACCATTATCTTTAGGCTCATAATAAGCAGTTTCATCCTTTCTTATCTCACCTATAGTGCCTACGGTCGCTTTTATACCTATAGCTTTGGCATAATACCCAGCAACGTTCGCAATTATTTGTCTGTTCTTCTCGTTTCCCCAACCAAATAAAATTGACTTAGTTTCATAATCTGAAAAATATTTCTTAGAACCATCTGGATTAACAATTGTTATATTCGCAGAATTATTATTTACGACTTTAATTATATTGCCATTACCATTCACGTGAAACTCATCATTGCCATCAACATCAATAATTTTAATGGGATTAGCACTACAATATACATAAGAACCTAAAAATTGATACTTCTCCGCCAACGGATCCACCCCATACCATAAACTCGTGACTGGATTCAAATACCTTGCACCATAATAGTATAGGCCAGTTTCCTCATCGAACAGCTTGCCGTTGAACTTGTACGGTAAGTCTTCACTTGATGAGTGCTCATCAACTAACAACTCACCGTATGGTAGGTAGGCATCATACTGTGTGATGTTGGCTTTATCATCTGTGATGTAAGACGTGCTGCCTAAGTGGTCACTATGATAGAAGAAGGTTTCTTCTTTTGTGGTATCATTAGGGATGTATCCATATCCAGCCTGCGGGTCATCAGGGTTGCTTGGGTCGTTCCAGCTTACAGGTGGACCGGGGTTGGTGTTCGGTGTGGTGTTGGGGCGTGGAGTCTGAATCCAACCCTGTGGCACATCATGGTTACCGAGTTCTGTGAGGACGGCATTATAACCTACACCCGTGTTCTCTGGATCACCATACGCACCCTTCTCTGTTGGCACACCAGGTGCTACACCCACCTTCTTATAATATGCCTCCTTCTGTGTCTGAATCTGATTCATACGTTCCGCATAGTCCTGCTGACCAGCCGTTACGTATGAGCCGTTGCGTCCATAGACGTTGTTAAACAGACCAGTTCCAATCCTTGATGCTATGCGTTTGTCACCAATGAAATAATGCTTCGTGAAGCGATTTTTATTGACAGAGAGGATACTTGCAGGGTAGAGCGTGAAGTTGTCTGTTTCGTGGAACGTGATGCCTTGTGGTGCACCATTAATATACACACCTTCCATCGTTCCGTAACTCTTCATGATGCGTTCACCAGCAGCATTGTAAGTATAACGACTCGTCTTGCCGTTGTCAGAGAGTACCATCAGACGGTTGTCTTCATCCCAATACATCTCACGGGTAGCATTTGTAGAGTCGTTCATTACCAGCGTTGGATTACCGTTGGCATCGTATGTGTAATGGTCGTGACCAATCTGCGTTGGAGCCGTCGGGTGGTTACTGTCCTCATACTTATAAGCAAAGTTATAAGACTTAGCTGTTGTCGTTGAGTCCACCTTCTGTACCTTCGTCAGCGGTTCACTCATCCGTCCGAACGACATCACCATGTCATACGATGCACGCTTTGCCTTACCGTTTGCATGAACAAGACGGTTCAGCTCGTCATACTCATACGTATGCGAACTCCTTCCTCCTAACTTCGCCTTGTTGAGTTTCGTCAGCGATGTTGGGTTGGCAGCATTTGTAATACCCAGGATATTATCCACAGCATCATAACGATACTTGTTTTCCATCACAGCCTGACCATCCGCTGTAAGGTTCATCACCTGCAGATGCTCACGCTGCTTGTCGTAGGTATAGGTAGTCTCCGTGCCATTACCGAGCTTCGTATAAACCGTATGACCCTCCTTGTCGTAACCTATCCTATCAACAATAACGCTCTGACGTCCCTGTTTATTGCTCGTAAGACGCTCAACTTGTCCGGCTGCATTGTAGTGGTAAGTTACCACTTCACCATCAGGATAAGTCATCGTATGCACCCGGTTCCAGCTGTCATACGTAGCACCATAGACATAAGTCCTGATATCCGCCACACTCGCCATGACTGTACGGACAGTCTTCGTCACCTCACCTTGTCGACCATAGTAATAGGCTTCACCGCCACTCGCATCCTCAACGAGGACAAGACGACCGGCACGGTTATACTTATCGCCAGCCTTACCATAGGTATAAGTAACACGATTAAAGAGGTTTTCTGGATAAAGCACCTCATGGAGTCGTTCGAAGTCGTAGGTGTAAGAGATATAACCCTTGTCAGATATCGACTTCCTAAGCTCTGCCGTGAGCTTCGTCAGGAGGTTGCCTGCCGCATCGTAAGTCATGTTATAGACAGAAGGCTTGTCACCGTTATACGTTGTCAAACGGAAGTGTACAACTGCAAATATACAACTTTATTTTGTAAATGGGTCTTTAGATCATGGGAAAACGGGGAAGGATAGTGTGCGTTGTGCGCGTAAATGTAACCAAGAAAAAGCATCAAAACCCCTAATTAAGTTTAATTTTTAGTTGCTGTCACTTTTAACACTTTGCGTAATAAGTTTATATTCAGATGATTAAAGGCAGGAAGGGAGTGACAGAAATGACAGTAAAAACGGAAATGGTATACGGTAGGATTTTGTCTTTGGGAGGGAAAGGTCGACTGATAGTTATAAGATACGGCTGTTAGTGGTAAAACGCTCTGGCGCAGGTCCTCGTAAGATTATCCGTCCTTCCATATACCACCGCACCATTACGGACTAATCAGAAATATTTTTACAAGAGATTGAAGCTACATATCCACAAAATTAAAAGAAAAGTAAAGTAAAGCATTCATACTTGTAGTCCATTGTTTACCAAAGACTTACAAATGCCCTTCTAAAAGGTGCTCTTTTACGCTTCAAAAGGGCACCTTTTACACCTCAAAAGAGCACCTTTTACCCTGCGGAAGGGCATCTTTTGCCGTGTCAAAGTCCATCTGCTATTTTCAATTTATGAATCTTTATTACAATCCCTCTTATGCCCTTTCCCCTTTCATAACAAGCGAGTATTTCCCCCTCCGCATTATTAGAACGACATCATTTAAACAACTACTTTTCAATTTTCCTGTCACTTCTGTCACTCCTCAACACATCACAACGCATTGATAACAAGTTATTTATACGAAATGTTAAAAGTGACAGCAACTAAAAACAAAAAATACTTTGGGGTTTAGAGTAATTATAAACCATGTAATTCCAAAGATGTGTCCGAAGAAATGTGTATTGTTCCTTATGGTTATAAGTATTCCTTACATTGGAACAAAGAAAACCAAAAAGGCTGAATCCCTCACTTAGGATTCAACCTTGAATTATATCTAATAAAATGTTTAGCGGACAACGATTTTATTCTATCCTATTGTGGTTATATACGTCATGTTTTTGTATTTCTAAACCACCTAATTATAAAAAGTATCCTTCTTCTAAAGAAAGTTCTTTTACCGCTTTATCATTTATTATTTCTAACTTGATAGGATAAGGGAAGTTCCAATCGTCAATCAATAGACTTCGATAATTGGGTATCTTATGACTATGCAAAATATTCTGTTTGTTCAATAAATCTCCTGATTGTTTTAAATTATACAACACTATCAAGTGCCCATTCCAAAAGAAATACCCATTAAATTTTGAAGAATCATAAAAAATCATTGGACGGAAGATGACATACTGCTTACCCTTCTCTTGTTTAAAACGAAGCTCATATAATACTGAAGGGGCGTTTTCAATATAGTTATGAAGAAATTTCTTTAATCCCGTATTCTTTATAATATTTGTATCAACATAGCCTCCCTTAGATAATAAGGAGAAACCTTTGGGAATTCTAACTATTCTATTTTCATTAGTGATAAGAAATGCTCGTTGAATTGGCTCCGTTATACCTTTTGATTGGAAAACATTTCTGTAGCCATCTATTTTGCCACTATATTTTTTTAAGACTTTTGTATCTACTATATGTGTCCTATCTAAACTATCCGTCTGGAAATATGTTATTAACTTTCCATTATAGATATAATAACCATCAATCATGTCTGGGTCATAAGCACCTAACCCAGTCATAAATAACAAGTTATAATTATTAATTTTAGACACTTGTATTTGTATCACATTATATTCTGGATGCTCTTTAGAGAATTGGTTAAGCACATATTGTAGAGATGGGGAAATTGGTTCCTTTTTGATTGTACAACCCGAAAGTGCAAAAAGAGAACCAGAACAAAAACCGTTTTCGTTATGTTATCTATAGACATATTTTCTTATTCGTTGATAGCTTGGATTAAAAATTGGATTAATCTTTGACTTTTGAAGATTATATTGATATAATTGTTTTGCTTGTTTCGAGTCACCAGCATAATAGATAAATGCCTTGGGATAGTTATCCAAAGTCTGACGAGGATGGTCTTGTCTATACCTTCCATAAATAGCATCTAATGTCCACACATCTCCGTCTCTGTAATATTGTTTTACTAATTCTCCTGCAGGTGTATTTTTATACTCATTATAGTTACCTGATGCTCTTGTTACTCCCTCATTGCTTCCCCACGGATGGCTGTGTAACATAAATAAAAATTTTCCCGCATTTACAGTATTGACGTCAGCAGTCGATTGAAAATCAGAATTAAGTTTGAAAACAACTCCCCCATTATCACTTCTTTCTCCTATAAGATTCCACTCTACATTAGTATAATCTGCTACGAATTTAAAGAATTTAAAAGCATCTTCAGAGTTAGTCGTTGATGCATTTGTTCCGTTTCGTGTCTTATTTTTTACTAACTGAGAAGCAAGTCCCTTATTTATGAGAATATTGCTTTTATCAGAAGAAAAGATTCGATCTGTAGTTTTAGCATTTGTCCTTCTCCAAAAAGATATCTGCCCATTTTTATTTAGTTTATAATCATCTTTCCCATCAGGATCTATCATATTAATAGGGTTCCCATGACAATAAACATACGCCCCTATATTCGGAAACTTCTCCGCCAACGGATCTACCCCATACCAAACACTTGCCACAGGATTCAAGTACCTTGCACCATAATAGTACAAGCCTGTCTCTTCATCCAGCTGCTTCCCGTTGAACTTATAGGGTAGGTCTTCGGAGCTACTATGCTCATCAACTAACAGTTCGCCGTATGGTAGGTAAGCATCATACTGGGTGATGTTGGCTTTGTCATCTGTGATGTAAGACGTGCTACCTAAGTGGTCACTGTGATAGAAGAAGGTTTCCTCTTTCGTAGTGTCATTTTCTTCCATATTTGAAATCTATCAATTAATAAATATCATCTCGCGTGATGCTGTTTTACAGAAGATCTAAGTCATTATCATTTTCAATATTTGATTTGCTATATAGAATATCTTATCTTTTAAAGTAAAAGATTGGGCCCGTTCATTGATATTTACAATCTTCAAATCGTTAGATGATTTCTCCCATGAATTATAATAATACAAATTATCATTATCCAAGTGGTCTAAATATATTATCTCTTGTTTATGCCCTATTACCCGAAAAGATAACTTACTCATTTCAACTTCAACCAAATACCCTCCTACAATATCTTTCCAGTTTTTTTTAACTTGATATAGAGGGAGGTATATAAAGTCTCCATTTAATAAGATAGGACCACCAAAGCCATTATAAAAGGGACATTTGACATTTTCTCCATTTATATATAGATTACCACAAAGGGGACCTTCTTTTGCAAAATTGTGCAAATTATTAAAATGTATTTCGTAATTATTTTCTACATAAGAAAGATTAAAACTTAAAGGGTTACCTTTTTCTGCAGACTTTTTATCATTCATTATTTTATTCTTTTAAATCCAGTTATAGAAGGAGTAAAATATTGAGTACGACCTCCAATATAAGGAAAACCTTGAGAGGAGGCCGTTCCCTTAATCATAACAGTTCCCTTTGGGACACTTATTTCTGCAACTCCCTCCATCTTATTCCATTTAGGCAAAATTGCTAGTCCGGTTCTGTCTACTGTGCTATTCAATGCGCCATTACTTAAATAACGCCCCATTGGTGCAGCTAAACCGCCATAGTACCGATATAGGTTAACATCTTTTGTTAGTTGTATGACTTTCACTCCGTTATTGAAGTTCTCCAGTTCTGATATACTTGTTTCACCAACAAACTTCCCAACAGCAGCTGCCCCATGCCCCAAAGTTACGGAACTCTGTCTAACAGCACGTGCAGTCCTTGCGACTCGCACAGAATTTCTCGCAAGTCTTACTGACATTTTAGTTGCACTTTTAGTAAAAGCTCCACCTGCTGCTATTTGTGCAATATCAGCCCCTGTTTCACCAAATATTTCTCCTCTACGGTTTATATCATCACTTGTCTGAACTTCATTCCATCTTGCTTTAGTTGTATACCAAATTGCTTTACCAGTATTCACAGGATGAGCGGCAGCATGCCCCATCATCTTTAGTGTGTTAATGGGATGCCTAACCATATTATAGGTATTCTTGAAACTCTTGTATACTCCTTTGAAGAAAGAGCCAATACCAGACCAAATACTTTGATCGTCAGGATAAGAAGAAGATTTCCCATTGGCATCAATTAGTGTAATCGGATTGTCTACGCAATATACATAAGAACCTGTATTTACATACTCCTCTGCTAACGGATCCACACCATACCAAATACTTGCCACAGGATTTAAGTACCTTGCACCATAATAGTACAAGCCTGTCTCCTCATCGAACTGTTTGCCATTGAACTTATAGGGTAGGTCTTCACTTGATGAGTGTTCGTCTACAAGGAGTTCACCATATGGCAAGTAAGCATCATACTGGGTGATATTGGCTTTGTCATCTGTGATGTAAGACGTTGAGCCGAGGTGGTCACTGTGATAGAAGAAGGTTTCTTCTTTTGTGGTGTCGTTGGCAATGTAACCATATCCTGCCTGAGGGTCATCAGGGTTGCTTGGGTCGTTCCAGCTTACAGGTGGACCGGGGTTGGTATTCGGTGTGGTGTTCGGCTTCGGAGTTTGAATCCAACCCTGTGGCACATCATGGTTACCAAGTTCTGTGAGGACGGCATTATAACCTACCCCCGTGTTCTCCGGATCACCATATGCACCCTTCTCTGTCGGTACACCTGGAGCTACACCCACTTTCTTATAATATGCCTCCTTCTGTGTCTGGATTTGATTCATACGTTCAGCATAGTCCTGCTGACCAGCGGTTACGTATGAGCCATTACGCCCGTAAACGTTGTTGAACAGACCTGTTCCTATCCTTGATGCGATTCGTTTGTCACCAATAAAGTAATGCTTTGTAAATCGATTCTTATTGACTGAGAGGATACTTGCTGGATAAAGTGTGAAGTTGTCCGTCTCGTGGAAGGTTATACCCTGTGGTGCACCATTGATATACACACCCTCCATCGTTCCGTAACTCTTCATGATGCGTTCACCAGCAGCATTATAAGTATATCGACTCGTTTTGCCATTGTCAGAGAGTACCATCAGGCGGTTATCTTCATCCCAGTACATCTCACGGGTAGTATTCGTAGAGTCGTTCGTTACCAGTGTAGGATTACCATTGGCATCATAGGTGTAATGGTCGTGACCAATCTGCGTTGGAGCCGTCGGGTGGTTACTGTCCTCATACTTATAAGCAAAGTTATAAGACTTAGCAGTTGTTGTTGAGTCCACCTTCTGTACCTTGGTCAGCGGTTCACTCATCCGTCCGAACGACATCACCATATCATACGATGCACGCTTAGCCTTACCACTTGCATGAATAAGGCGGTTCAGCTCATCATACTCATACGTATGCGAACTCCTTCCTCCCAGCTTCGCCTTGTTGAGTTTCGTCAGCGACGTTGGGTTGGCGGCATTCGTAATACCGAGGATATTGTCCACAGCATCATACTGGTACCTGTTTTCCATCACAGCCTGACCATCCGCTGTAAGGTTCATCACCTGCAGACGTTCACGCTGCTTATCGTAGGTATAGGTTGTCTCCGTGCCATTACCGAGCTTCGTATAGACTGTATGACCCTCCTTATCGTAACCTATCCTATCAACAATAACGCTCTGACGTCCCTGTTTATTGCTCGTCATGCTCTCCACCTGTCCTGCAGCATTGTAGTGATAAGTTACCACTTCACCGTCAGGATAAGTCATCGTCTGCACACGGTTCCAACTGTCATACGTAGCACCATAGACATAAGTCCTGATATCCGCCACGCTCGCCATGACCGTACGGACAGTTTTCGTCACCTCACCCTGACGACCATAGTAATAGGCTTCACCGCCACTCGCATCCTCAACGAGGGCAAGACGACCGGCACGGTTGTACTTATCGCCAGCCTTACCATAGGTATAGGTGACACGGTTGAAGAGATTTTCTGGATAAAGCACCTCATGCAACCGTTCGAAGTCGTAGGTATAAGAGATGTAACCCTTGTCAGATATCGACTTTCTAAGTTCTGCCGTGAGCTTCGTCAGGAGGTTACCCGCTGCATCATAGGTCATATTCGTTTCACCAGCATCAGGATGATTCACCATCAGTTTACGACCAAGCAAGTCGTAGGCATACTTCGTCTCCTTGCCGTTAGGATGCTGAACAGTCATCACCTGTCCGACAGGGTCATAGCTGTACTTCACCGTGATATCCTCACCACGGGCATGCTGCACCGTCTCACGGTTGCGTCCCTTGGCATCCGTATAGCTCTCCGCATGTCGTCCCAGTGCATCCGTGACCGTTGTCTGGAGCATTGGTTCACCGTCATGGCTGCCGATACTGTAGGCTGTGCGTGTCACACTGCCATCAGCAAGCGTAACACTCATGGTACGGTCGTGCGCATCATACTCCGTCTTTGCCTGCAAATCACCTGTAGCATGGTTGTAAGTGCCAATATTACCATAACTCTCCGTCATTGGGTAATAAGCTGTGATGTTACGTCCGAAGGCATCGATGACAGCCCTTCCACTGACGATGGAGACCTTTTGATTGCTGCCACCAGACCAAACCACACCCGTCTGTTTCGTCTGGACGGCACGCATCAGCGAGTCGGCAAAGGTATAGGTATCTATGTTGCCTTCCTTAGAATAATGGATGGTATGTGCCTTGCGTTCTGCAGGGAAGTACTCAAAGCGGATAGTAAACGGCTGACCGCTCTCTATCTCATACGGAGCACGGATAGTCTGCTGTCTGCCCAGTGCATCGTAGGTGTATTCCATCTTCTGTCCGTTAAGGTCGGTCGTTACAGACGGAGCATTCCAAAGACCATCATAAGCCGTGCTGGAGCTATAACCGTATGCATCCTTGACACTTGTCACAAGACTGTGATAGCGGTCGTCATACGTATAAGCATAGAACATACGCTGATGGTTATAGTTCTCCGGCTTCGTCATGCGTGTGATGTTACCATAGCCATCGTAAGTCATGTTATAGACTGATGGCTTGTCACCGTTATGGAGCATGATCTCCGTTATCTCACCGTTTCCGTCCACCTTCGTGCTACGTTCACGGTAAGTCTTACCGCCACTGCTGACAGCGATATGGCTCGGAACACTGACAATATACTTGTCGGCTATCTTATGATAGTTAATGTTTGCCTCTAAGCTATAGCCCGTTGTAGTCTCCTTATATCCCTGTAGGTTACCATAGTCATCGTAAGTATTGCTGACAGCAACCGAAAGACTGTCCCCACTGGCTTCATCAAAGTTACTCTGAACGAGTGTCTTTAGGGCAGGGAAGACAACAGCATCTGTCGTATTATTACCAACGGCAAGTGTCTTCAGGTCGTAGTCATAGACAGCGCCCTGCAGTTTCTTTCCATCAGCGGTATAGAGATATTCACTCGTTACAAGTCCATGCGCATAGTAATCCCTGTTCTTACCATAAGTCTGTACGGAGTAACGATAGAGTCTGTCAGCGTTCTCAGTGTCTATCTGATTGGTACGTACCTGCTTGAAACCATAGAAGTCACGTTCACGGCGGTCACGATAGCCATCACTATATTCGAAGGTATTCCTGCTTCGTAGTGCTCCGTTCTCCTTGTATCCACCTGTCGTCTCAACCGATGACATCACCCAGCGACGTCCCGGCAAATCGTAACTTGGAGTTGTCTGCTCATAACCGATATTGATATGTCCACCGAAAGGAAGCGTCACAGAGCGCAGCATGTTCGTTCTGCCCGTAAGGTTACGACGTACATAGAGATGATTTTCGCTGTCACTATAGACAAGATCAGGAAGCCCGTCTCCATCCATATCCATAACTGCAGCTGTAGTACGGCTTATACTTTCGCTATGAGATCCCTGTACACTTGGTGTAATGCTAATTGTGAAACCGAAAGGAAGAGGAATCGTATAGGTATAGGCTGTGCTGGCATAGATGGCAACAGAGGAACCGAGATTGTCAGAAATATTACTCTGTCCGAGAGAAGTACTGCCAGACATAAATCCGCTTCCAGTATTCAAAGTAGCCTTCAGATTGCCCTTTTCATCCAGTTGAAGGAGATCAGGGAGACCGTCACCATTGACATCACTAAGCTGAGAACGCGTAGAGGTCAAGCTCTCCGTATCATTCTGACCGATATTGACACTAAAAAGTCCCAATACGGGAACCGTGATACCAAGTCCGTCACCAAAGTTGCTGTTTTTAGTCGACTCAAGTTGTGTAAGAGAAGAGGCTATCGCTGGTGTAAAGTCATAGCCAAGTCCATAACGAACGGTGCCGTTGGTAACCATATCAGGAAGTCCATCTCCATTAAGATCCTCCCAACCTCTTACTGTTTCCGAAGTTCCACTGGAGAAGTTTCCACTTGCTCCACAAGAAAATTCTGCTACTTTACCAGAGTGACTGGCAGAATTCCCCTCTGCAGCCCGCTGCCTCATAATCTGCTTTGTGGTTGTATGCTGTGCAAAGGCAGCCTTTGCGACAGCCATCTTCTCCTTAAAGTCTTTAAAGGAATAGGCACTCTTATCTGAAGAGAAGCCAATATCTCCACCTATATTGCTGGCGTCACCATCTGTAGCGGCATTTTCAACATCATATTGCAGGCTCCCCTTGCCCAGTATACCTGTAGGCTGTGTCAGTTGTGCAACGACTTTTCCATCATTATCATTCAACCAGTCAGGGTAACCGTCACCATTGAGGTCCATGGCGGAGATAATATTATAGGACTGCTGTGAGGTGTTACTTTTGTTGACTCCGAGGCTGGCTCCCAATGAGAATCCCATATTATATGTCTTACCCTTTGATTTCGACTCTGTCAGTAACACTGGTGCTGCCAGTCCTCCACCTTGTATATTATAATCGACAGTATCCACAATGATATCATCCTCTCCCAGTCGTGATGGACGCATGACAACAGAACCGACATAGGCACTATCTGTTGCACTCACAAAGTATTTTTTCTCTGGTAAGTAAGACAGTGTAAAGAACAATTGACGGTTAATATCCATCTCATTGGCTTCTACGGCACTCTCATTGACTTTTCCATCATGATAGTACTCATTTGTCTCAGGAATCTTCATCTTGTCCTTCGGTATTGCAACATTCTTTGCCGTACCATTCCATGCAAAAGATCCCCAACCTTTGTACAGCTGTCCATAGTCAAAACGGTTAAAGCTTGAATAGACAGACGCATTGACTGTGGAAACCTTGACAGGTCTTGACACTGCAGGACTTCCTGCTGTAGCAGGGCTGACAACAGAATCCCTAAATATCGTTAGCTTTGCAGTCGCATTTTCAAGTTCGTTCAAGATAGAATATGTCACCTGTACTTTTCCTGCAGACATCTTCTGTGCAAGTACAGAACCGTCTGCAATTCTGATAGTTGATCCTGTCAGTTGATTACTGCTGCCAAGAGTTAATTCTTTGCGGTAGAGTAAGG
The DNA here is from genome assembly GCF_018128065.1 of Prevotella melaninogenica. Taxonomy (NCBI): domain Bacteria; kingdom Pseudomonadati; phylum Bacteroidota; class Bacteroidia; order Bacteroidales; family Prevotellaceae; genus Prevotella; species Prevotella melaninogenica. Next base: position 1,657,008 of record NZ_CP072360.1, read on the forward strand.
ATCCATGATCATCCTTGATAGTCATATAGACTGTTGCTGGCGCCGTATCCTTGTTTGACATCCTTTGGGCAGAAAGCTCAGGGACAAGAGTAAGTGCTTTCCCCCATACCGGACTTTGTATAGAGACATTTCTGCCTATAACGGTGTCTGGACATAGAGAAATATTCTTGCTGAACATCAGGCATTGCGGGGAAAGAACATATTTCATGGTGTCCGCATAAAAGACAGGTCTCCAGTCTATATGTTTCCAGTTGATGGGACTCGCAGTACGTATAGTGAAATTAACAGTAGCTGCTTCTCCTGCTGTGGCTGTTAGATTACCGGAGAAGCTGCCATGGCTGATCACAGTATCTGCTTTAAGGAGGAGACTGTCCATGACCAACTGATTACCATCCTTATCAGTCTTTATGATTGCCAGTATAATGTCATCAGAAGTCTTCTGTTTATTGAATGTACCTTCAAATCTGTTTACTGCAGTTTCCGAAAGGGCAGCTGTTGAATATGCACCGCTTATATAATCTTCACTGCTGCGATATCTCTTCAAGTCCTCACCGGCATATTTATCAGTCTTGATAGAAGTATAAGTTATCTCCGGATCCCATATGACATCATCACCTATACCGGAGTAGCGTGCTCCGACACGAAATACAAAAACATCTCCAGGTTTTACGCTACGGGTCATTGTAGGTAAGGTCACTGATCCCGATTGTAACAGGATGTCCTTCCATAACACGTCACTATTGAATTGCATACTGAGGCTGACACCATCTCCCTCAGAAGAGTGCTTCTCTACATGGCTCATAACAGATACTGTACCTGAATAAGGCGCTCGCCAAACACGTACGACATCATGTAGAGGGAACTCTCTCTCCAAAGAGTCGCGAACAGTCTTGTAGTCAACTTTGAAAGCAGGCGCAACGTTAACTCCGGCTATTGATGGTATTGGGTTGCCAGTGGCCGTACTGGCAGGTGCAAAGGTCACATCTTTTCCGTCGCTATGGTTGAAATAAACGATTCCGTTAACTGCAATATCAACAAGGCCATCACTATTAAAATCCTGGAAATAAACCTTAGTTTTATTCTGATCCTTAGTTTTGCTGATGGCAAAACCCATATTCGCCGGTCCAAAACCTGTAGCAACGTTAGCACTGAGAGTATAGCTGGTAGCCTTGCCAGAAGAGAAACTGTTTACACCCACCAAAGCCTGTTCTTTACCAAAGACAGGATGAGAGAGGGCCTTGTTCATATTGAGGCGATAATGGAGTTTACCATCGCTACCTTTCCATACCTTATCGGGCATCCCATCGCCATTGATATCTACAAGTGTCACACGGCCTTCATTGGAAGAATTGGTATGGCTATAAGAAGCACCTGCACTCGCTGTTGCTGGCCCCCAGCCAGCGCCAACCATTATACCACCTCCAATGGTATTTCCCCTGGAGGAAGCTCCGCCAAGAAGAGACAAGTGTTCGTCGAAATGTCCAATTTTGGTTTTTACAAGCTTGCCATAATTGTCTATACCAGCTGTATAGGTTGTAATACTATCTGCATAGAGTCCTTTTTTCACATCATTATAGTAGTTGAAACTCTGTGCAGCTACTACTATACCTTTACTGTCGTTCTGGTCAATGCTCGTAAGAAGTGTTTTCCCGAAGGGTCCTTTTTCATAATGGATTGTATATGAACGAAGCTGCTGCCCATTGTTTTTGACCTCGACGCTTCCCAACAGAAGAGAGTCTGTCTGGAGAACCCCAAGTCTACCACTACGAACATAGTCAACTCTGTGTACGTTACCAGTATTCCAGTTGAATTCAATACTATACAGTCCTTCCGTCTCCCCGAATCCTGTCCATGTATAACGTTCAGGATAAAGGTTATTGCCAGACTTCATGTAATGGAAAGCGGCAAAGTTCCCATGAACATCGGTAACACGATCAAGTGCCCATTTGATACGGTTACCTTTGGTATCAGTAAGAGAAGTAGCATCACTGACATGACCACCATACCCACCATAACTGTAGACTGTACCATCCTTGCCCGTCACTTCCCAGTAATAGTTCTTCGGGCTGTTACCCTTTCGGATAATCCTACTGAAACCACCTTCAGTCATTGGATAGAACTGCTTATCAGTCTGACGTGACAAAGAATCAGTCCTACGATAGAGTCGGTCATTGAGCTGCTGTCCCATGAGGAGATAGCTCTCACTCTCTGACTTATCATCAAAACGTGGTACACCCCATCGGGTCTCTATGTCAATGCTCTGCACAGGAAGACTCCATCCATAGCCTACAAAACTACTACCGCCCTCACTGCTGTACTGTAAGCCGGCACTTACACCAATATCATTACGCCCTGCAGGAACTTCAAAAGGATAGGACAGTGTTGCCGTACCATTCTGATTAGCTGATGGAGCTTCAATCTGCTGAATACCCGCTGCTGGGTCAGCAGCCTTCAGCTCACTGATACCTGTAGGGACATAATTCTGTGTTTCGGGACTCTCTGGAACTTTGATGATACCGTTGATGACATCCGTAAAGTGAGAAGTCTCTGCCATTGCCACCTCACGTTTAGTATCAATACCTTTTGACTGGAGCATTGTCCAGCGTTGGTGCAGTTCATCATAGTAATAGGTGTGGATATCATCTACTGTATAGCCTTTCGGAATCAACGTGCTGTCGTAAGGGACAGAAATACTTGCCAGATGATGGACGAAATGATTACCATGGGGTAAAAAACGATAACCTGATACCGTATCTGTTCTTGCCATTAAGGTGTCACAGCCACCTGTAACATTCACCATACCCGTAGGCAAGGTTGGTAGTTCACCCTTTCTAAGTGGAGTAATACTGAGAACTTTACCCTTTTCCATAGCCTCACGTGGAACGGCAAGCTGGGCACGCCCAACATTGAGTGTATCGCTGTCGGAGTTGGCAAAGAACTTGCTGACGGTACGTTTGCCTAAGTCTGCAAAAAGTCTTGCAGATTTCCTGTTCGGCTTGTGAGTATCTACACGATTCCCCTTTTGATTTCTTATAACTTCTTTGGAGATTCTCTTCACAGGTAAGTTCTGTACACTGTCCTTAACTTGTTTTCGTAAGGAAGTTGCCTTTGGGGAAGTGCTATCTTTTTGTACAGAAGAGACTGTATCAGTACATGTAGAATCACTGATTACTGTTTCTTTAGCAGAACGACTACTTCCACCATTACAGGAGTTTAGTATGATTCCTGAAAGCAACAGGAACGGAAGGAGGAGTGAATGTGTAGAATACTTCATTATTCTTGCTATTTTGTTTCAGACCTAAAGGTCCTCAATATATATACTTGTGTTGGAAAATTTTATAAAAGATAAAAATGAGAATTACTTCCTCACCAGTTTAAATGTCTTTTCTTTGCTACCACTTTGCAGTGTCAATAAGTAGACACCTATCTGTGGCAGATAGACTTTAGTTGAAAAATATGTATCAGGCATATTAGTCTGACGACTGACAAGAGCTCCACCCGTCGTATAGAGTGCCATGTCCAATGGAGCTACTTCGCTCAGTTCCACCTGCACACTGACATATCCATTCACCGTTGGATTAGGACTTACACTTACATTTGCAAAGAAGTCACTACTTCCGTCAGAAGGATTCATGGAAGGAATCTCTGTGATACCTGTCTTCGAAATCTGAAACTCATTCTCAGCCTTGTTGCCCACATGGTCTGTCGTCGTAAGAAGGTATTTCCCTTCTATGAGTCCATCGGCAGACTGTATGCTGTCGCTTGTAGTACGATTGAAAACAGACATGTGTTCTCTCTGTAGAGTCATCTTGTAAGGGGCGATACCGCCTGTTACTCTGACAGAAAGTGTTCCTGTGCTGCCGCTCTTCTCCTTTGGCTGCACTACTTCTATTGTTGTAAACATATCTTTGGCAGCTCGTAGCGTGAACACATCACGTTTGCCTAACGGTATATTCTTAAAGACAATACTATCACCAACTGTCATGTTTGCCTTATGATAGCTTAGAGTTTTGACAGGAAAGCTACCTGTTCCTGTAGGGTCAACGGCAAGATAGTAGCTCTCACCTTCTGCAAGAGGCTGTATCTGGCGTAGCTGCTTGCCATCAGCTACAACATCAACATTGGGCTTGTCAATCCGTGTTGCTGTATCCATCCATCTTCTACCGAGCCACTTGCCGTAAGCCTTACTCTGGCGGAAAGAAAGTTTACCATTGTTGTCACCCCAAAGAAGACTCTCACCATCTTCAAGAGGTTTGCTCATACTAATTATAAGAAAACCGTCTTCCTCACAGCTCTTGGCTCTTGTCTTATGTAAGGCAGAAGCCTTGTCTGAGATGAGACCAGCTATACGGTGACTATAGGCTTTGTTGGTATAACCATTCCAAATAACCTCGCTTCTTGAATTAAGGTAACTACTGCGAAGACTCACGTCATATTTCAAAGCAAGATAGCTTTCCACACGGCAACGTTCTGTATCAGAAAGGCGGCGATCGAAGACGGTATACTCAACAGTTCTGCCATCAAGGTCCTTTACAGGTAGTTTGCTGTTTCTATTCCGACCGATATGCAAAGTCTGACCGTTGCCCATATTGGAAGAGGTCGTATAGCTGTAAAGTCGCATTTCAGGCAGCGAGTCCTTGGCATAATTCATAAAAGTACCATTGCCAAGGTTTGCAGCACGCTCAGTTGTCTGCATACGAGTAATAGCTTTTCCGCTTCCAAGAGACCATATTGCCTGTTCTTTTTCGCCGTATACCTTACTTACGCCGATATAGGTAAGTCCAGCACCAGCAGAGACACGGAAAGAGGCAGAATCGTGTGACCAGACCATTGGCTTATCTACACCACCTGGGGTCTGAGCTGTAGCAGAAAGAGTGGATATAAAGAAGAAAACTACTATGAGGTATTTATGTTTCATATAGAGACTGTTTTAATATGATTCGAGGATGCTGCTTATTTAGCTTTGCCAAGTGGAAGACTGTAGCCAATAGTAAGGCTGACAGTCTGCAGATTGTTCATACGTTCCTGATACCCATAGTCATTGGCACTGGTGCGGAGCATATCATTAAATCCGAAACCGTATTCCAGTCCTGCCTCCAGACCATTCTTTATATCAACATAGCCAATCTTAATGGTAGGAATGAATACTATGCGTGCCTTGACTGATTCTCTCAGATGATCCTGTGTACGTTCTGCCTGCTGTCGATATACCTCTCCAATGCGGTCATTAGTAAAATCGATATTACGGCTGCCAAACGGAATAGCAGCACTAATTCCTGCTCCCATATAGAACTTTGGGAAAGCATAGAAACGAAGCAGGATTTGTGGAGTAATGAAATTATAATGAAACCGTGTAGTCTCGGTTACATTTTCAGGTATCTTATGTTCTGTCAGCTTGCTAAAAATACGGGTGTAATCAATGCCAAGCTCAGCACCTAGCCTGCGGTATTGCCATGTGCCAAAGATTCCAATACGAGGATTCATACCACCACGTTCACTCATTGTGAAAGTAGGGCGTATATCATAGTTTTCAATAATACTGCTTAATCCTGAAATGCTGGAATACCCTACTCCTGCTCTGAGTCCTATCCGAAAAAGGTGATGAGAAGGAAAAGAATAAGTTATCAAAGATAGTGATTCTTTCGGATTCTCCTGTACAATGGTGGGCTGGCTATTCATAGAGTTGTCAAGAACATGTTCACCTGTTTTCTGATTAGTAGGTTCATTGTCTGGTTCTTTCGTCTCGTGTTTTATACTGGCTGTTTTATCGTTTAAAGATGAAACGTCAGTTGATAATGATGGAGAAAGGATAGGCTGCTCTGACGAAAAATGTTTGCCATTAGCGGTTTTCCTTGTCATGCTTGATTTTTTAATTCTCCTTGTATTGATACTTGTAACGTTTCGGGGCACATTCCCCAGCTTATTATATACACAATCTGAACGTCCCGAATCCTTCTGCACTTTTGTCTTGTCTAAAGAAGAAGAGACATGCGGTGTAGTAGATTGTGATGGTGCCTTGTCTGCTGTCTTTTGTTCTATACGCTGCTCAGACTCTGGCTCGTCATTAACACAGCGTTCTATACCAAAAAGAGTAGCTATGCCAAGAAAGATTCCTGCCAGAATATAACGTTTTTTTCTGTTGCTCTTGTCCTTCATAGATAAACTCATAAGGGTTAAAGTTTAAAAAGATAGCTGATACTAAGCTCTATGTTCTGTCCATGGGTTGAATGTTCTGCCCAGTTATAGTCATTACGTTCTGTCTTAATGGTAGAGTTCAATCCGTGGAAGTAACGTAAGTCTATAGCCCAGTGGTTGCCTATTTCATATCCAAAGCCACCGCCAACGGCAATATCTGGCTGTCCCGTCAGTTTCTCCTTCATCAGACGTTCCGTCTCTGCGACAGTGGCAAAATGATAGTTTGCAAACTTACTGTCTTCTTGATTACTCTCGTAAGATATGCCCTTACCATTAAGATTGGCTCCCGCACGTCCTCCAATTGAGATATTAAAGCCTTTGTGCCAAGGATAGATCTTCAGCAGAGCAGATACGCCAATGTAATTATAACGAGGTGTAACCTTATAGTTTAACTCCTTATTATCATTATAGACAAGCTGTGATGCCTTCTGCCAATAGCTAAATCCACCTTCAACACCTATGATGGAACCATCGACATGATACTGAGCAAATACACCAACTGTTGGCGTAAACTGCCACTTGTCTTTGAAACTGTAATTGGAATAATAGTCTTCAGGAACAAGGATTTTATCCATTCCTGTGTTGACAGACATGCCGCCACCCAAACGGACACCTAATTTAAATGGTGTTTCCTGTGCAAAAAGATTAGCATTTACAAATAACAAGGTGGCTAGAATACCAATTTTAGAAGTTACATTCATTGTAGTAGTTAGTTTTTAATTTTATGGAGACAAAATTATAAAAAATAATAAGATTTACATAAATATTTTTCTGTTTTAACATTGTATAATAGTAAGCAGGTGGATATCAGTGTTATAGTAAAGAAACTGTTCTTCCGTTAAATGCTTAGACACTTTTCGTATAGTTTTAATAAAAGAACCAAAGATATACATTAAACAAATGAGGGTGTATCAAAATGCAACTTAATAACTTGACAACTCTCAAACTATAAGTAGTTTTTTCCTAAAAGCAAAGAAAAGACCATTTCTTTACTCAAAATCGAGTACAGAAATGGTCTTTTTTAATGAATTGTTTCAAACTGTAAGATTATCAAAATGGTATTTGCATTTTGACACACCCTCTTTTTATTCATCCTCAGACACTGAGAACCTTTTCAGTATAACACGTCGAAAATTTATAGACAAGATGTTAAAAAATTATTACATAAATTCAGATTAAACACCTTAAATAAAGCTAGAAAATACGCATAAAAGGTAAGATTGCAACCAACAGTAAATCAATTGGTTATGAAATCGTGCAAGAAAAGGTGCTTAATTGGACTTCAAAAGGGCGTTAGTAAGACCTCAAAAGAGCATCTATTGCAAGTCAATCAAGCATCTTTTCAAAGCTAAAAGAGCATGTATTGGTTTTGAGTTACATGAAAATAGTTTACAAACGTTGATTAAAATGAGAACAAGTTGTTTGTAAAAGTGGAAAGACATAGTAATGGATAGACATAGTCTTTATTTGCCTTTTCTACATTTTATCTTGTAACTTTACCCACTTTGTAAGACTCAGGTTTTAGATAGTCATACCGTGTAAGTATAAAATCTTTATTCTATTTCCAATCTATGCATTTAACCAATAGTCCGTTAAATATTATGCTGCATCAGCAGCGAAACTAAATATATCATTTATCCTTTCTTTATTTAATGGCGTGTTCGGGCTTTTCTCGAACACGTCAATAATTCGTTGCGCGTAATAGGCATTAATCATCTTCGCTTTAAGGCGACCGATGGACGTACCAAGTTCCTTGCACATAATTTTCGCCACATTAAGTGCTGTGAATGAAGAGTTGAAAGCAAACTCAAGTTTTCTCTTGTCGCGTGCCTGACAATCTGTAAGACCGAGGAATTGCTTTGCGTCGCGAAAGCAAAACTCCTCTTGGAAACGTGTGGTATAGTACTCCATCACATCGCGTCCACTCATGCTCTCATCCGTAGAGAAGTACAGACGGCGGACACCGTTGGGCAACTCGTGGATGACAAGCGACACGACCCTATGCAAGGATTTGCACCATGCCTTGAGCGCATAGGCTGTACCTTTGGTCTCTCCTAAATCAAGCTCATTGCCTTTGGATATGTCGATGTTCCTTACGTCAATCTTATCACCTTTGATACGAGGACGACCGGGCTTTCCTGTGGGTTCCCCATCCCATGTGTAGAACAAGGCAGCATCATGACGCAAGCGGCTCACAACATGGAATCCCATCTTCATTACCTTGTCGATAAAAGGTCTTTTGGAGAAGGCTGAGTCGGTGACAAGAACCTTGCAAATACGCTGTAAGGTTACCTTGTCGTCCTCCAATACTTTGGCATACCAGTCGTATAGGCTCATCTCTTTTTTCTCCTCGCCTTTTTCCAATGTGGTCTGCACCGCCTTGAGCATCATACACTCATGCAGCTCTACATCTATCACCCCGATACCGAGGATCTCAAGTCCATGCTTTACAGCACCTGCACAGCCCGACCAAAACGTACCCACGTATGGGGTATGCTTCCCAGCCTTCTTAATGAAGCTTGGATCAATAACGATGGCATTGCGACCCTTACCCTGCTTGAAGGCGAAAGCACTCAGCCACATATTCATTTCGAGCCAGTTCACGCTGCGCTCTGCCGTCTGCCGATAGCATTGCTCGCCACGCTTTCCATAGCGTCCCATCTGCGTGAAATTACATTTCCTTGGGATGACCATCAAAAGAAAAAGCATTTCCATGACGTTTGTTTGAATACTTTTGTTTAACTTTGCTCCATCTTTAGCACTAAATGCTGCTTTGCAGAGCTTCATATATCGGCTAATCAAGTTGGTTATCAGCATAAACTTTATTGTCTTTTTACATCTATAAAGTTACTGAAATTCAATGAGATAGCCGATTTTATTATGTTATACTTTGTTATATTCTGTTGCCTAATTATTTCTTTCTCAGAGACTTATCATGTTTCCTTTCTGCCACAATTCCTGTTGGCTTTTGGGTAAAAGCTTCGCAAACTGCGAAAATTTAACGGACTATTGTACCAAAGACAAAATTACCGAAATCTTTTGTATTGCAGATGACTTTTGCAAAGAATTTGAGTCAGAAATTGATAAAATAGGGTTTCCCAATGATTCCAAGTGTAAGCATTGCCGCTGTAAATGGCGTATGAGCAAGTCAGAAATTATAACCATAATGATCTGTTTTCATTTTAATTCTTATCGTAACTTTCAACATTATTATATGTTCTTTGTAAAGGAGCATCTTGCAGATATGTTTCCTCATCAGTTATCCTATAATCGTTTTTTGGAGCTTGAAGCTAGAGTATCGGTAGAAATGATGATGTTCTTGCAAATATGTTGTTTTGGCAGATGTACTGGTATTAGCTTTATTGACTCTACCTGTATCCCAGTCTGCCATAATAAACGTATTTACCGCAATAGGGTTTTTAAGGATTATGCTACCAGAGGCAAAAGCACAATGGGTTGGTATTTTGGATTTAAACTGCACCTTATATGTAATGAACGGGGGGAAATTCTCAACTTTATGCTTACCAAAGCCAATGTAGACGATAGAGATGAAGATGTCTTTAATAGACTGACTGACAATGTGTTCGGAAAGTTATTTGCCGATAAAGGATACATCTCTAAGGGACTATTTGAAAAATTATTCAATGATGGGATTAACTTGGTAACAGGTATAAGAAGTAATATGAAAAACAAGTTAATCCCATTATATGATAGACTGCTTTTAAGAAAAAGATCTGTAATTGAAACCATCAATGACGAACTGAAGAATGTAGCTCAATTGGTCCACTCTAGACATAGAAGTGTCCTTAATTTTGCTATGAATGTATTATCAGCAATAGCTGCATATAGCTTCTTTGAAAAGAAACCTGAAATCAATTTAGATTTCTGCATAGAACAACACAGCGGTCAACTTTCTTTGTTCTAAAGAAACAGTTTGCATTTTGAGAAAAAGAATTAGCCTCAATCTAAGACGATAGAGGCTAAATGGGTTATAGGATAAATAAATCAGAGTAATAGAAAGAAACTTATCCCGAGTTCAGGTTAATAGCTTCTGGGTTTGAGATTTGCCATACCCTCACGGATAGCTTTGTCCGTAAGGGAACTTATCAAAAGACGCTCGAAGGGCTTTCTGCAACCAAGATATTGATAGATATAGCGGAAGATGGGTTCACCCTCCCGTCCTGCATCAGTAGCGACAATGATACGATCTGCCTTGTCAAAACAGGAGCGTATCACTTTGAGTTGCTTCAATGCTGCAGGGGCTGATACATACTCCTTGTCCTTACGTACTTGTCGTACCACTAACTGAAAAGGATTGGGACGAATGGGCAGGTCTTCAGCTTTATAGGCAGAAAAACCGTAGGTATCGGGCATGGCAAGGGCTATGAGGTGTCCCATTGCCCATGTAACAAGATACCCGTTACCTTCCAATTGAAAATCGGCGGACGGAGTGGAAGCCAAATATCCGTCCTGCTTGCCATTTGTCCCTACGATGCGGGCAATATCTCTGGCTACCGAGGGCTTCTCGGCAATAATACAAGTTGTCATAGTCGATAATAGAATTAAGGGTTACATCTTACGCCCACGGGACTTCTTCTGTTTGTTCTCGTCCTGCTTCTGCTGTTGGGCTGCAGTGGGCTGTGTTTGCCCGGCCTTTAGCGGTTCGTTCACATGCTTGGTAGCTTCGTTGGTCTTACCATGGTTGTTTACGGCTACCTGTGTCTTGTGTTCTTCGGAAACTGCTACGACCTTTTCCTTGCTGGTTTCCTGCTTCTTGTCGGGATTCCACTTGTAAAAACGTGGGCGGTTTTGCTCCTTGTCCATACGAACGTATGCGTTGAATGGTTGTCCCTGTTTATCCACCATATTCTTTAAATATAGTGTGCGACCGCTATCCAAGGCTTCACGCTGTTTTTCTGACAATTCCAAACCGCAGAGCTTATGCGGTACGCCTTGCTGCTGTGTTTGCTGCTGCCGTTCCTTAAATCCACGGTTGTTGTCGAAGATAAATTCAATGCCTTTCTTCTCTGCATTGACCTGCAATACAGCATCGAAGGACTTGCCACTTTTGGCGGTCATGCCTTCCACTTTCACAGCCTTACCTTCCACAAGGTCTTTATACTGGGCATTGGAAAGGGTAACACCTTTGATTTCCTTGGGAATGTTCACACGGTCAGCACGCAGGGTTATAATTTCGTTGGTCTGCGGATCGTTAGATACGTATGCAGAGAATGGTTCGCCAGTCTTGGGTGTCACTTCGATGGTTTTACCGAGATTGCCCGTAGTGAGAAGTGCCTCCTTTTCTTCGGGAGAGAACTTGTAGTCCATATAGGGAAAGTCAAGCTGTGGCTCTTTGCGGAGTGGATGAACTGCCAAACCAATGTTGCCATTTTCATCGGTACGGAATGCCAGACGGGCATCGGTATAGATGGTGGTATCGCCCATAGGGATAGCGATGGCAACGAGGTTGCTTTTCTGCCAGGAGAGCATCTTTTCTAACTCTCCGCTTTGCTCCAATCGCTCACGGGAAAGACCGAGATTGTCAAGCATCTTCCAATCTACCTTTTCGGGGTCGATAGTGGTGGCATTCTTTTGCTGGGGCAGATAGTCCCCAAAGGGAACGCCCATCTCTTCCAGTTGCTGTTTGCTTTCGGGTTTTTCTCGGGTTTGGAGCATGGTACGGAGATTGTCCACGCCTTGTTCCACATTGTCCGCCAAGACCTTGTACAGCCCGAAGCGAGTCGGGTTATTGAACTGTTTGAGGAAGTTGGTCATGAAGTTTTTGAGAAGTCCATCCCTGTTGTTGAACTTCAAGAACGCTGCTTGATTGGCAACGATGGGTTCGGCAGTTTTGAGGTTTCCCTTGTCGTCAATATCCGATACAACAGAAAGTTTACCCGCTTCCTTTTCGTCTTTTACTTCTGTGCGGTCTTCCAAGACCAGTACATAGTTGTCATTGCTGTTTGATTCCATTGCTTGATAATTTTAATGATGAATACTGTTATCAAGCAGCTAAGTTATAGTAACATTATTAAAGATTTAAGAGTAAAGGAATTAGCGGGAATAGTCAAGAAATAACAGAAAAAAGATGGATATATAAAAATAAAGAAGAAAATGTTTGCTGCGTCCGCAAGTTCTATGTTGAACTTGCGCTGTTCGCAGGGAAAAGGAAAGAGGATATGTCGGAAGTCTTGTTGTGGACTTCTGACACACCCTCTTGCTGTGTGCGATGTGGATGCGTTTACTTACTCATCCCATAAATTGTTTGCTGGCCATGTGCCGCCAGCCTCGTCCTCCTCGAAGAAGTCAGAACCCTTGGCTTCAATCGGCTTAGTTGGATCATAGTTTCCGTCAATACCCGGGCTGGCAATCAGCATGAGGTTTTCACTGTTGATGTGAACCGTCTTTGTGACGGGTGCTAAATATGTTCTTTTTCCCATAATTACCTCATGTTTTATTTGATAATTATCTTGCGTCCGCCCTGGATGTAGACACCACGCTGTGGCTTCTCTACACGCTGGCCGTTGAGATTGTAGTAGACCTTGTCTGCCTCTTTCTCTGTCTCAATCGCTGTGATACCTGTTGCCGAGTTGTCGTCCCAGAACGAGAAGGAAATCTTGGCACCTGCCGGCACACTGCTAATCTTGGCATAAGCCTTGTGGATCGGGAAGGTCGGAATGGTCTGCGTTACTTTCTGGAAGAGGCCGCCCTGCATCACGTACATAGGATCACCTGACGCTGTATAATCAACCTTCTGCGGGTTGACCGTGATACCCGTCATGATGTTGTTGGTAACCGTGCGCTCCACGTTGTCCTCCTCACCGATAGCATAATAGAAGTCTGTCGGGGTAGAAACCTCTTTGAGCACCTTCAACAGCACACCTGTATTGGCTGGTACATAGCCGTACTTGCCCTTTACGCCACCGTTCACGTCAACACTCGTCATGCTTACGTGGTAGTTTGATGTACCGTAGTCGCCGGGACCCTGCTTCACGTCGCTGTTCTTGGCAACGAAAGCACCGATGTCATGCGTATGCTTCTCTGCATAATAAACACCGAAGTCGGTATCAAACTCACGTGCGAATGTGCCGTACTTCTTGCTGATCGTTACACCCGGAATCTTATAGTCAATCTGGTCGATGAAATTGAACAGACTCGGCTGGTAACCATGGGTATCAAGATCATATACCTCCTTTTTCCATTCGCTCTGGTATTTACTAAGTGCAGACTTCTTTACATATATATGAGTTGTAGAAGCAAACTCACTATAATTCTTTTTAGTATCATCCAACTCAAATCGAGTTGTACTCAACATCTTCTTGGTAGGGTTGCTCTCAATGAAGAACACATTCTTCACTGTACTCGTATTATCTGTAATATTGGTAACGAAAGCTTGAGCACCAATGTACTCGATATTCTTTTTCACTACCACTTCCTTCACTGCAGCAGTTGTATTTTGGAATGCGTAGTCACCAATCAGGTTTACATGATATCTCTTACCATTTACAGGATGAGTAACACTTGTAGGTAATACAAAAGTATGGTCTGTGGAGGTTGTTTTAAGCAAATCTGCAACTGTCTCAGAAACAGGAATATACTCTTCATTACCTACAAAGAACGATTGCTCGATAATTCCTCCTTTAAATTTCTTGTAGAAAGGTATGGCCTTATAATTATCATAAAGATCCTTGCGAACATGGATGGTGATGTGCTTAAACATATCAGGGGCATCTCGACCATCATCAAACGACATCTCATTTTGATTTGTATTGATATTCGCAGCAGGAATCACCTTATCACAGAGGAATGTGATCAAACTCAGGTTCTTGCACAAACCGAATGCACGCTTACCAATACTTTCTACCTTATTAGGGATAATAACATTCTTAAGTTTTCGACAATCGAGGAAAGAGTAATCACCAATCTTCTTAATAGAAGGAGGAAGCAAAGTAAACTTGTCATTTGCCTTTCCGGGAGGGAAGATAATGAGCTCTTCCTTATCCTGCGAAAGCAAGTAACCGTCAACGCTTGAGTACACAGTATTTTCCTTATCCACATTAATCTCTGTCAGTTTATCGCAATACTTAAACGCCTCAGGATGAATCTTGGTTGTGTACTTTTCTATCTTAATTTTCTCAAGAGCCCCACAATTACGGAATGCTTCTTTCTCAATTTCCTTCACGTTCTTAGGTATATCGAGACTTTCCAAGCCACAGTCGGCAAAAGCCCCAGAGCCAATTTTTTGAATCACAGCATCCTTATCGAATGTTGCAGTCTTCATATTCGTACATCCGCTGAAAGCATTACGCTTGATATTTGTTACAGATTTGGGCATGTTGAATGACTCGAGGCTCTCTGCATTGGCAAAGGCATTTTCTTCAATGGTTTCCAAATCGCAGTTACCTTCAAACTTAAAGGTCTTCAACTTCTTGTTCGTTGTGAATACATTGGGTCTGATAGTCTTCAGCTTAGAGTTAGCAGGCATGGTGACTGTCTCTAATTCCTTACACCCATTAAACACGTCGTTAAGCTCAGTGATTGTCGCAGGCAGCGTCACCGTCTTCAGTTTTTCGCAACCCCTGAAAGCTGCTTGCTCCAGTGTTGTCGTAGAAGAAGGCTTTTCAAATGTAACAGTCTCAATATTTGACATGTTACGGAATGCAGCTTTACCAACCTTCTCTACAGTTTTAGGGATAGTGATGGATGTTAAGTTGCTGGCTGCCTGGAAGGACTGTGCGGCAATTTCCTTGACGGTTTCCGGAATAGCGTAGCTGGCCCCAGTCTTGCTGGGAGGGTAGAAGAAAAGCTTGTCTTTGATTTTGCTGTAGACTACTCCATCAACAGCAATAAAGTCAGGATTATCATTAGCTACCTTGTATTCATTAATCTTATCACATGCAACAAAAGCACCTTCCTTCAAACCATCCTTTTTCAATCCTGCAGGAATGGTGATTGTTTGAAGATTTCTGGCACCATAGACGGAGTTACTGGTCGTTTTCTCAACTTTGTTCAAGTCAAGTGAGATGATGTTATCAGTATTCATGATACCATACTGACCAATACTTGTAATTTCATTGGGAACTTTGTAATCAACCGTTGTTTTTGCTCTTGGGTAGCAGACCAATTCTTTCTTAGTTTTGTTAAAAAGTACGCCACCATCAACCTTGAATGTTGGGTTATTTGATGAAATTTCAAATTCCGTCAAAGTATTGGTTGTAGCGATAGGAGGATAAACCTGCTCAACCTCCTGCAGCCCTGCCGGCAATACAATTTTCTTGAGTTCTGCATGAGCCGGGAATGCACCACGGTTAATCTTCGTCACATTCTGATCAACGTTGTAAGTGTCACTGTTAACCTTCGTTGCAATAGCTGTAGGAACGTTCCAAAGGGTTTTCTTGTCTCTTGAATAAAGAACACCGTTGTTATCAGACGTAAAGTGTTGATTCCCGTCAGCAACCTCGAAGACAGGGACTGTTCTCAAATCTCCGAATGCAAGGGGGTTTATTGTCTCTACACTTGCCGGAATGTTTATACTCTCTAGATTTGTTGCCCCACTGAAGCAGTTAATTCCTAAGTCTTTTATGGTATTCGGAAGTGTTACAGAGGTTACATCTTTACTGGTATAGCCTCCCTGTGACCCTACTGCAACAACGGTGAAAGTTACGCCCTTATTGTCACCTATTTTTTCAGGGATAACCAATGGACCCGCTTTTTTGGTTGATAAGAATCTTAATGTAGGCTGTACGCCATTTCCATCTGGCTGAATCACCTGATAGTGCGTTTGTTCGTTGTCAAACGAAACTATCTGATCCTTTGTGTATGCCCAAAGGAAATTAGGTATTGCTGTCAAGAGCAATACCATAAATAGCAGTTTTGTTTTTCTCATACTTATGTTATTAATATTAATTTCCATTTGAAATGCGCAGCTTACTCGGTTTGATATTTCTTCTTTAAAAGGCCATAATAGACACTCTTTGCCGGCATCCCAGCCGTTCTGTCCGAATGCATGGTTTCCTGAAATCTGTAAGTCGTCAACACCGTGAGTGCAACAGTAGAAAGTGTTCAGTTTTTTATAAAGTTGTGTGCAAAGGTAGTAATTATTTCTATAATTGCAAAAAATATTAGCTGAAAGGTTAAATCGTGCGGGAATTTACATCTTTTTTGATAACAATGACTATCATTGAAAGCGTGAATTCAACAGGCAAGTGCAAATTTCAGACCGTTGCAAAAGGACAAATATGTTCAGGCAGCAGAAATACTGCGCCCTATTATCAAGTCAGGCAAGCACCAACTTGCTTCCAATGGCGTCCGCGAAGACCAATCCGCTTTCAATATGCTCCGCACAACTCCTACTAATGATGAATATCTATATGTCATCTATGGAGAAAATACGCTCTCACGGGCTTCTTTTGCATTTCCGAAAATAGCCAAGAACTGGGATAATGTCAAAGAGCATGTGGCTTTTAACGCTTTTCGACCGACACGTACTCTTTTAGCTTGTTATGGTGATGAAGACTTGAGAGGAAAAAATCACTAGTTTCTAAGCATCCAAAAATCGCCGTCTTGCCACTTCACAAAAAACCCTTATATGACAGGCTTCATATAAGGGTTCTGTGCTATTTACAGTTTATGGGTAGCAGTTTAACCAATTCCTCATCCTCCATGTCCAGCAAGGGTTTTGCTAATACCTGCCTTAACCACATGTTAGGTTCTATCTTTGCTTCCCTACAACATGCCATGAACGTATAGAAGATGGCATTGTTTTCAGCTCCTTCGTTGTTGCCACAGAAAAGATAGTTCTTCCTTCCTAACGTAATGGGTCTGATGGCTTGCTCCATAAGATTGTTATCTATATTGAAATGCCCATCTTGTACGTATCGGCTGATGCGTATCCATACGGAGAAGGCATAACGCAGAGCTTTCTCCATAGCTTCGCCAGGGAGATACTCCTTGTGTACCTCCTTCATATATGCTTCAAGAGTCCTTAATATAGGATATGCTTTGGATTTTCTTTCAGCCTGAATCTCTTCGTAGCTGGCGTTACTGTGTTTTAAGTTTGCTTCTAACTCGTAGAGTACGGCGATCATCTTAACGATATGGGCAGCATTCTTATCATTTGTCGATAAATGCTCGAACTTTCGCCGGACATGTGTCATACATCCCAAGAGCTCTATGCCTTGAACGTTTTCAAATCTGCTGTAAGCTTCATACCCATCGGATTGTATAGCACCATGATAGCCTTTGAAGAGTTCGTCGGGTACAGCTCCCGATCGTGAACCTTCCTTCCAATGAAAGAAGACCCCTCGGCAGTGCAGTGCATCTCTTACTCCCCACAGATAACCCTTGCGAGTCTTACCCTTACGGTCGGCAACTTGTACGCTTGTCTCATCAACTTGTAAGTAGGGACTCTGTAAAATCAACTTCGCTTGGAGTTTATATAGAGGATATAAAGCGTTAGCAGTGCTGTGAACCCAGCTGTTTATGGTAGAGGTTGGGATGTTGATGCCATGCTCTTTCCATCTGGTGCTTTGTCTATACTCTGGCAAATGATAGACAAACTTTCCTGTGATAATCTCAGCCAGCAGAGAGGCATCGGCAAAACAATCCACAGCTTGCTTCTGTAAAGGAGCTTCCAGTATGTCAATCTTTGCATCCGTGGGTTTTGCATCTTTCAAACGGCAGACGATGCGGTCTTCAACCTTAACATAAAAGCTTGAGGGACGTAAGCACAAGTGTTCTGTCTTATCGTGACCGATGATAACCATACGGTTTTCATCATAACCGTCTGGATAAATCTCAGTAACCACACGCTCTATATCATTAGGAACATAAGAGGCATATGGCTTGCCTTTTCTCGTAGAACGAGCGTTGCGGCTTGCTTCCCTGCGCTGCTTAGCTTGCTTCTCTACTTCCTTGATGATAGTTGGTATTTCCCCCGAAAGTTGTTTACCTTCTTTTGCCCAATCTTTATCAAAGAACGAACCTGCCCAGCCGTTGGGACTCTCAGGTAAACGCTTTTCGCTACGTCTACCGAATACCATACGCTCAAGTTCAAGAATACGTTGAGATTTTCTTGCTAACTCTGCATCCTTTTGCTTAAGCTCTTCGTCCTTTTGCTTAAGTTCTGCATCCTTTTGCTTAAGTTCAACATCCTTAACCTTGACCTCTGCATCTTTTTGCTTAAGTTCAACATTCTTGCTCTTAAGTTCTACATCCTTACTTTTAAGCTCCATATCTTTCTGCTCAAGGAGATTTATAAAATCTTCTCGAGTTAAAAAATGATAGTTAGACGCAGTCTTATTGTTGGATGTATTCATCAGAAAGCCAGTTATTTATATGACACAAAGGTACGAAAAATATCTGGATTTTGCAAGAAATTTCTAAGGTTTATTGTAACGTTTTCTTCGATAACAATGAGGATTTATACCTTCTATATAAAGGACCAATTCATCCCATCGAAGTTCATAAAATCCCTTGGTTTGCTGCATGATTTTACCACTTAAACAACCCTGTGCCATCTGCTTGTGGTATACGACAAAACCACATCGTTCCCAATGAAGCAGCTTGATACGATTGCGAGAACGATTATAAAACACATAGACACAACCATCAGACGGGTTAAAATCGTTACCACGTACGAATTGACATAATCGAAGCATCCCCTGGCGCATATCCACAGGAGAACAACAAACCCGATAAACATTTGTTTCATTCAGTGCAAACATCTTTTTTGTGCAAAGGTAGCAACAATGCGGTATCCACAAAAGACGGCGAATTTTGGATGCTTACGGTCCATTTACAAAATAAAGTTGTATACTTCTGTTTGACAACGTATAACAGTGACAAGCCATCAGTCTATAATATGACTAAAGTTTCCCACCCCTCTATTTTATGGGTATTTCAACCAAACTGCTTTGCGAATACCCATGAATGTGAGCCGTTAACACTTGTCTAAAATATGTTTACGGTTGTGAGCTTTTCTTGTTGCCTGTCTTCCAATGCTTTGACCATAATCTCAAAGTTGTTCCGCATTTCTGAGTCGGTGACTATTAACTGCCCTATCTCACTAACAGAGAACCCAAGAACGTCACAAAGAGTAGCAAGCAACCTCTCTATGCACTTCAGCACACGATGCCATAACGTAAGTGCCATGACATCTTCTTCCATGTCAGCAAACAATTCACCCATGGTCTCATACTTTGACATCCGTTTTTCTAACGACATCACGATATATGTAATGTAGCAGAGCGTTGCATCAGCAATCTGACCATCAAAGTCTCTCCCCATGTATGAGCCGAGTCCGAGATGTCCCTTTGTCTCCTTGTTGACCACTTCAATGTTCCATCGTATCTGGTATAACTCGAAGGCACGCACAAAGCTTATCGATAGATCCGTACTAAGCATGATATTCCAAGTCTGTCGACGTCCATATCTAATCAGGTATATCCTGACTGGTATATTCCCCAAACAACCCCTCAACTCAATGTACTGACACTTGTACTTTCGGCAGCATTTGGTACGTCTTGCATACATTGCTACGAGCTCAGCGGCATTGTGTCGCTTATTCTCCACAAAGTACTTTGTCTTTCCCATCTTTGCAAGACCAATGTAGTGTATAGCTCCGTTGCCTACTCTCCTGATTTCCTCAATGAACTTCTCGCAGGCAAACCAACTATCCGCCAAGGCATAATGGGGATGAATACCACTCTTCCACATGCGCTGGAGCATCCTTATGGCTGAGTCCATCTTGCTCATACCGCACTCTTGATTCCGCTCATACGCTGGGCTCTCTTTCATGCGTCTCTTGGAGAATCTGCTGCGGAGTGCCTTCTTGCCAAGTCCACCGTCCCCTTTCTTTCCTAATTCCTCATGGATGGAGAAGTCGAACGGCAGAGAGGACTTACCATCGAAGAACAGGCACAAAAGAAGCTTGTAGCCTAGGACATAGTTCATTCGCACATGGTCAAAAACCTTGGTGATATGCTCAAACTTCTTACCAGTCTTTTCCAAGGTTGTATCGTCAAATATGACACAGGAGTTTTCGCTCTCTGTCTGAATGCCATTCTTCCGGAGAATGCATTCAAAACGAAGAACAGTATAGCTAAGCAAACGACGCCAATTCATTGTCTGCCTGATCATCATACGATAATAGCAGTTCTTTCCAGTGGTGAGAAGATGGTAGAAATTCTTCTTGTATATGGAGTGTATCGTCTCACCATTAATACGGAAAAGACAAAGGGAAAGAATCAGTTGAACAGCGGAGATACCATCGTGTTTCTCCAAAGAAAGCCTACAGAGTAGACGTCCAAGACCAAATTTTGAGAAAAGTGAGAGAATATCGCTATTCATCTTACTTTTAACACTTAAAAGCTTGGATATCTCGCTTAAATTGTCTAATTTTGCATCCATAACAGTTACTCTTTAATTTATTGATAATCAATGTAATAAAGCACTACAAAGTTACCAATAATTATTGAGAAACTGTTATTTTAAGCCAACTTTTTGAGGGTGGGAGACTTTAGTTTAATGATTATATATAGAAGTCCACTTTCCTCTCTCTCCGCTGATAGGCTTCAAAAGGACTTCACAAAGGTTGTCAATTTAATCTTCAAAAATTAGATAATCGTTGTAAAATCAATATTTTACAACGTTTTTCTTTGTATATACCCCTATCGTATGACTGCATAACCCTATGTTTTGATGATCATTCTTCGGTCAATTTCTGCTATACAATAAGCGCATTGATGTCTTCAAGACTTTCTCCACCACAAAGGTAACTGAAGAAAAGAGAACCGAAAAAGCTTCCATGACTGAATGCTTTATCGCTGCTACCACGTTTGCCCAAGAAAGATTCTGTGAGTTTTTCAAAGCCCAACTTTGAAAATACGTCCATAATATGATAAATTCCACCGAAAGAAGTGATATTCTCGTTTTTAATTGCTACCTTTGTCATGTCAGATTATTGCTTGCTTTTTAGGTTTATAACACTAAGATAGGTGAACTTTCTGGCATCTCCAAGTGTTTTGAGTACTTTGTTGCTCAGGAGTTTGGGTTTCCTACAAGATTTTACGCTGCGAAATCAAGTCTTTGTAGAAATCGAGTTTGTTAATAACCCTTTACCTTATAATATAAAAAACAATGAAGAAGAATATGTTAATTGCTTGTGGCTTGTTGGCTTGTGTACTCACACTTCAGGCACAGACGAAAGATGGTGGTATTGATGCGCAGATGATGCAGCAGATTCAGAAGGCTGGATTAACTACATCCGATCGTGCTTTATCGAATGCAATCGCCACAAACTCTATTGATGACCTTGCTCGTAATTTTCGCAACTCAGGACCTGTGGACACCTATTTCAGTGTAGAAACACCGAAACAGAACATTCAGGACCAGAAAAGTTCGGGTCGTTGCTGGCTCTTTACGGGATTGAACGTGCTACGTGCTAACTTTGCTCATCGTCACAAGGATACGCTGAAGGTGGAGTATTCTCACGTTTATCTCTCTTTCTATGACCAGTTAGAGAAGGCAAACTTGATGTTGCAGGGGGTGATTGACAATGCTGGAAAGCCATTTGAGGATACACGCGTGCAGTTCTTCTTTAAGAATCCTATCAGTGATGGTGGTACGTTCTGCGGTGTTTCGGACTTGGTTGAGAAGTATGGTGTTGTTCCAATGGAAGTGATGCCAGAGACTTATTCGGCTGAAAACACCTCTCGAATGGCAAAGATTGTGTCATCAAAACTGCGTGAATACGGTCTCGAACTGCGTAAGATGGTTGCCGACAAGAAGTCAAAGGCTGCTATCAAGGCACGTAAAACAGAGATGTTAGGCAGTATCTATCGCATTTTAGTGCTTTCTTTGGGCGAACCAGTAAAGACTTTCACCTTTGCTTTCAAGGATAAGAACGGTAAGCAGATTGGTAAGGCAAAGACCTATACACCGCAAGAATTCTATAAGGAGACTGTGGGTGGTCCACTCAATGGAACCTTTATTATGGCAATGAACGACCCACGTCGTCCTTATTATAAGACATACGAAATTGAGTACGACCGCCATACATACGATGGTCATAACTGGAAATATGTGAATCTCCCAATGGAAGATATTGCAAAGATGGCAATCGCTTCGTTGAAGGATTCAACAAAGATGTACACCAGTTATGATGTTGGTAAGCAGCTTGATCGTAAGCGTGGTTATCTTGATCTTGATAATTATGATTATGCTACGCTTTTCGGAACAACATTCCCTATGAATAAGGCTGAACGTATTGCAACTTTCGATAGTGGTTCTACGCATGCAATGACACTCACAGCAGTAGACTTAGATGAGAATGGTCAGCCAAAGAAGTGGAAGGTGGAGAATTCTTGGGGTGCTACTTATGGTCAAAATGGCTGTTTAATTATGAGTAATCCTTGGTTCAATGAATATACTTTCCGTTTGGTTGTAGACAACAAATATGTTCCTGAGAACATTATGAAGGTTGCCCAGCAGAAACCAATTATGGTTGTTCCTGAGGACCCATTGTTCCAAGAGGATATGTAAAGACCTCCCCCGGCCCCTCCAAAGGAGGGGGAGGGCAGGATAGGATTAGAGAGAAATGAGGATGTGTTAATAGGCACATTCTCATTTTCTTTTATTACCTTAACCTCCGAAAATTATGAAAAATGCTTATCTTTGTAGGATAGGATGAAATCACCCTGTACGTTCATGGCGTTTTGTTTTCGTCCTTATAAGAATATAAAACAAATTTATTACGATATGAGAAAACAAATCACTCTGCTGTGTATGATGGCTTTTCTGTCTTCGTTACATGTGACAGCACAGTCATTCAGAAAATATATTGATGCGAAGCCAGAACTATCTGCAAGTAATGGGGTAGCCTATCCTACGCCTTCAGGAAAACTTACGCCACCTCCTGCTGGCTATGTCCCAGTCTATATCTCTCACTATGGACGGCATGGCTCACGTTATCCTTTATCACGGCAAGACTATACTCGACCGCTGCAGGTGCTTGAGCGAGCTGATTCGGCAGGCGTACTCAGTGAGAAAGGTAGGGAAACAATGGGTAAGATATGTCGTATGTATGCTGAGTCATACAAGCGTTGGGGAGAGTTGACACCATTGGGTGCTGAGCAGCATAAGCAGATTGCACGACGAATGTTTAAACGTTTCCCATCTGTATTTCGTGATTCTGTGTGGGTGGATGCCAAGTCAACGGTGGTTATCCGTTGTATTCTATCCATGGAGAATGCCCTACAGGAACTCTTGCGACAGAATCCTCATTTGCGAATTCGCCATGATGCGAGTGAGCATGATATGTATTACATGAACTTTTCAGACAAGAAACTTGCTCAACAAAAGGAGAGTGAGGAGGTCAAAGAAACTATGAAGGATTGGGAGAAACGCAATATGAATTATCAGCCATTGATGTCCCGCCTTTTTAAAAATGCTGATTATGTTAACAAGAATGTCAATGCAGAGCAGCTGATAACCGACCTCTTTAGCCTTGCTGGTTTCGTGCAGAACTCGGATATACGTTATTCGTTATCGCTATATGATATTTTTACGCCTGATGAACGTTATCGTCTTTGGCAGCGAACCAATGTTTGGTGGTATCTACACTTTGCAGGTGCACCTCAGAGTGGTGCTAAACAGCCTTTCTCTCAGCGTAATCTCTTGCGTAATATTATCACTGAAGCAGATTCTTGTCTTGCGCTTCCACATCCAGGAGCTACACTTCGCTTCGGACATGAAACAATGGTTATGCCATTGGCCTGTCTGCTCGATTTAAATGGAAGTTACGTACAAGTGTTTCAGGTTGATAGTCTTGAAGCAAAGGGTTGGATAGGTTCACGTATTTTCCCGATGGCAGCTAATATTCAGTTTGTGTTCTATAAGAACCCAAAGAACCCAAAGGCAGACGTTCTTGTAAAGGCACTGCTCAATGAGGAAGAAGCGACGCTACCATTGCCTTCGACCTCTAAATCTTATTACTATAAGTGGAGTGATTTCAGACGTTTCTTTTTGAATCTGATTAATAGTTATCATGATTAGTAACCTATTAGTTAGGGTTCTTCCGAATTATGAAGTGATAGTTTAAACCTATTATATAATAAAGCACACAGCGAGGCTCTAAGTTCCTTGCTGCAAACTTAGAGCCTCGCTGTGTGATATTTCTTAAGATTCTAAACGCAGGATGCAAACCTTATCACTCCAAACTCCTTTAGGTTTGTCCAGATTTTTTCATATATCGATTTTGTAAAGACCACCAAATGGTTTGCAATTAACGCCCAATTGGCTTGCAAAAGGTGCCCTTTTGAGGTCTTACTAACGCCCTTTTAGGACCTTATTAAGCACCTTTTAAAACCTCTTTTTACAACTACTTGATAACAAGTAACTTACGAAGGTGCTAAAATAACTCGCTTTTAAGGCATTTTTCTACCTTTTTCTCGAATATTTTGTCAATATCTTTCTTAACCTTGCAGCGTTAAACCTCACACAGATGCATGGAGCTGCCAGAGGTTTTATTTAGCGTTGATAACCTTTATTCTGTTTCAATTTTTCGTTGAGGTCTAATGCACGTGATGGGATAGGGAAGACGATAGTATGACGGTCGGCTTCTGTTTCGGGTGCAGTACGAAGGTCATAGGACTGATGGAAACGATTGAAGCGGATGAGGTCATTACGACGCCAGCCCTCCCACATAAGTTCCATCAGGCGTTCAGCAAGAATGTTATCTAATGTAGCAGTTCTATTTCCCATGCCACTACGGCTGCGAACGAGGTTGAGTTCAGTATTACCACTCTCTCCGTTGCGTACAGCAGCTTCAGCCTTCATTAGCAATACATCGGCATAACGGAAGAGAACAATGTCGTTGTCTGGGCTTTTACCATCGTTAAAGGCGTTGCGGTCCACCTCATATTTAGCCATTCTTGCCCCTGCCGTCTTAATATATGGGCTGTTAGTGAGATTTAACTCTACAGCAAGTGGCATATAAACAAGTGGTTTGCCATCCTCTAAATATATGATATTTCCATCTACCCGAACAGTGTCAGAGTAGAGGTTATAAGCATATCGCTTATCAACATTACTGGTACCATAGCCGAAAGTCTTCACTGTTGAAATAGTTGCGCAGGCTCCATTCTCAGAGCTTGTACCGAAGGCACCGCCATGTGAGTAGTGACGAGAGCGGAAGAGATACTGGAATTGGCTCTTGTAAAGGTGTTTGTCGAGTGGGATAGTAAAGATATTCTCTGGTGAATTCTCGTTGTTAACAGAGAAGTTGCTGAGATAATTGGCTGCTAAGGTAAAGCCATCAGCAGTCACCTTATCGCAGTAATATTTGCAGGCTTGCCATATATTCATCTGCTGACCATTGATAGTAAAGTAGGTTTGCTTACCATTAGGTTGTTGATTATCTGTCCAATCAGCATCAGAATAAACCTCCCCATTCAGCATCAACTTAGCAAGAAGGAAGTTGGCTACAGAACGTGTTACACGTCCATAGTTCTTGCCAAGAAGGTTACTATGACCTGTCGGAAGCAGTGGGGTGACTTCTTGTAGTTCTTTTACAATAAACCGATATACCTCAGGGCGACTTGCTTGTTCTACGTTTTCAGTACTTTCGTCAGCCGTAGTTACTAATGGTATATTTCCAAACATATCCATAAGGTAATAGTAGTATAAGGCACGGATAGCCCTAACCTCAGCCCTATAAGCCTTGTACTGCTCATCTGTAAGCAGTTGTTTATGTTTGTCGATAGTTGTAAGTGCATCATTACTGAATACAATTACTTTATAGAGATATTTCCATGTATCGTAGAGCGGTTTACTGTCTTCTGCCCAGTTATGAGTATATAAATCAGCCCAAAACCCTCCATCATACCAGTCTCCACCACGGACAGGTATGATTGCTTCATCGGTTGTGAACGTATTATAATCATATACACCACGATAAGTACCTTGTAATCCCTCACTGTCTTTATCACTTCCTATGTAGTTATACAAAGTAGCTACAGTATTGACATATACATCTCTATCTGTCGTGTAGGTATGTTGTTCATCGAGGCTGTCTTTGCTATTCTCGTCCAGACAACCAGTTAACGTGAGGATGCTAAAAAAAAGTAGAGGTCGAAGTAAGTATTTCATTTAGAATAGTATGCTTTGTTGTAATCAATTGCTTAGAACTTAATGCTTACTCCGATAGAGTAAGTACGATAAGGGGGATAGGTGCGCTTGTCATCAATACCTAAGGTGTTATCCACTACATAGCTATTAATAATCGGTGTCAAACCACTATAGCTTGTAATTGTTGCGAGGTTATTGATGCTGAAAGATACACGTAATGAGCTGATATATTTGTTTCTAACGGGTGTGTTCCAACCGATTGTAAGATAATCGAAGTTCAGATAATCACCACGTTCCAACCAATAGTCAGTCACGTTTTGATCAACGATATTGCGTGCTGGAGCTTCTGCAAGGACGTTATAGTCTGGGAAATTCGACATATTCAGATAAGAAAGGGCTGTACCATTAAATATCTTATGACCAAAAGCACCATTCATCTGCAAAGAGATGTCGAAGACTTTGTATCTGAAACTTATGTTTGAACCCAAAGTCATCTTTGGTGTAGCCTGTCCTGCAACATATCTGTCACCATGGTCACTGAGGTCGATTACGTTATCATTATTCAAATCTGCAATGTCGTATTTGTTGTGTCCATGTCCGTTGTCAACGATTCCTTTGCAATGAGGAAGATAGAAAACACCTAACGGTTGACCTACTATCTGATAAATAATATCATTATAACCGCCATGGAAACCGGCACCATTCATGCCACCGATAGGAGTAATATCTGATGCTGTCATATCCCTTCCATTGAGTTTGCCATTGAGGGAGAGGAGTTTATTCTTTTGCCATGCCATATTAATGTTGACATTGAGTTCCATGTCTTTCTTTGAGATAGGAACGATGCCTATGCCCAACTCAAAACCACTATTAGACATTGAACCGATATTTGCCAGCAGCTTATCAAAGGCAAAAGTTGGTACTGGTACGTCATATTCATAAAGCATATCAGTTGTCTTAGAATAGTAATACTCTGCTGTGAGCAATAATCGATTTTTGAAGAAACCGAGGTCAGCACCAATATTAAAGGTGCTACGTGTTTCCCAACGTAGGTCAGGATTACTATTTCGTAGGGTACCCATTGTGACCGTTGGTGTTCCATTATATGGGATTAAACCAACCGGAATATACTGTTTTAAAGTCAGATAAGAACTGATTCCACCAAGGTTTCCTGACTGACCATAGCCTGTTCGTAAGTTCAGAAGACTAATGCTCTTATTGTTACGTAGGAAACTTTCTTTCTTCATATCCCAAGTCGCTGAGATAGAAGGGAAGATGCCCCATGTATGGTCTTTGCCAACCATTGACGAACCATCTGCACGTGTTGTCAGATTCAGTGTGTATCGGTCGAGTAGTGTGTAGGTAAGTGTACCCATAAAAGAGGCAAGACTTGGGTCAGCATAACTACTACCAGTTCCTCCATAAGGACGGTCAGAAGCAGCCCCAAGATTGTCATAACCAAAGTAATTGTTGGTTAATCCCTTTACTTGTGTCCAAAAAGCTGCTATCTTTTTCTTCTGATATTCAGCAAGAATGGTGGCAGATAAATTGTTAATCCCCCAACGATATTTCCAATCAAGAGAGATGTTACCTAACATATCTTCGGTCTTTCGTTCTCCTCTATATGCTAATCCTTGCGCCCATACCCATGTCGGAGCAAATCGTCCGTTCTCCGTTGAGGTGTAAGAATAGGAACCTAAGGCTGCTAACTGAAGGTTATGTGTTAGCTGTAAGGACAACTGCAGATGTGAATTGAACGTAAGATTCTTTTCATCGTTACGCTCAAACAGCAATGGTTCTGTCGGTCCTATCTGTGATGCATTGCCATTCCTCTGCCAGCCGTTTCCTGTTTTGTGGAATGGGAGTGTTGGATTCATTGCGGCGATAGAATAGGAAAGTGCCTGAAGATCGAATATCTTTTCATCTTGTTGGGATGATCCGAATACACCAAAGTCTATCTTTAACTTCTCGTCAAAGGCAAACTGCGAGATATCCAACTTAGCCATGAAGTTATTGTAATCCTTAGTTTTTATAACCGTCTGTCCACGCACATAGCCTAATGAGGCACGATAGTTGGATTTGTCACTACCTCCACTAAAAGCCACATGATGTGAATTGACAAATCCTATTCGTACTATTTCTTTCTGAAAATCAGTGTCATAACCTTTGTCAACGTAATCTAACCCTAAAGCTTTTGCAGCACTAATATACTCTGCTGCATTCAGCATACGAAGACGTTTGTATACTTTATCAAAGCCTACTGCTCCATCATAATAAATCTGGAACTTACTACCATTTCCACGCCTTGTCTTTACCTCAATAACACCCGATGCTCCTCGTGAACCATACTTAGATGTTTCTGACGCATTTTTAAGAATAGTAAAGCTCTCTATATCAGCTGGGTAAATAGTAGATAGCGTTGCCAAATCACTTGAAACACCATCAATGAGGACCAGAGGGTCGTTACCACCAGTAAGTGATGTGGTACCACGAACGCGCACACTCGTCAACATTGCCATACGGTCCTGACCATTCGTAACGACATTTACACCGACAGCTTGTCCTGAAAGGGCATTGATAGCAGAATTAACTAAACCTTTATTCATCTGCTTTTCACCCACTTTTGCCATTGAGCCGATAACAGGAAGGGTGTCATTGACGAGGAATAATGGCTGCCTTTGCTCTGTAGTGATCGCTTTATGTCGTCTCTGTGCATTGGCAACATCTGTAACACCAATTACCAAAAGGCAGCAAACAAGAGAGCGGGTTAGAATGTATTGTCTATTCATGTTAGGATGCAATAAATGTTATTTATACTGATTATCCAAGCAAATATACATATTTTTCGGGAGATAAATCGGTGATTACAGTTTTTTTTGTTAATTTTGTTGTGTTATCCTTTTATATACTCTTTTGTGAGTTGAGGAACTTAAAGATAGAAACCTAATTTATCATCAATATGGAAAAGCTTTTTCTAACGGCTTTGCTGATGGGCATGTCTGTGTCTGCAGTTCATGCACAGAAAACCACAGTTGAGCCTACTTTCACCGAGTGGCATGACCTTCAGGTGAATGCCGTCAATCGTTTTGCAACACATACAGACTTTTTTGCCTTCGCACCGACTGAGAATGTGCACAGTACGAAGTTTGATATGAAGCAATCAGCTAACTATCTTTCGCTCAATGGAGATTGGAAGTTTAATTGGGTTGAGAATGCCGATCAACGTTCAACCGACTTTTTTCGCACTGATTTTGACGATTCTCAGTGGAAAACCTTCCCCGTTCCTGGTATCTGGGAGGTGAATGGCTATGGCGACCCTGTCTATGTGAACATCGGTTTTGCATGGCGTGGTAACTTTAAGAACAACCCTCCAGAGGTTCCTATTAAGGAAAATCACGTAGGTTCTTATCGTCGTACTATTCGTATACCAGACAACTGGGATGGTAAACAAGTTATTGCTCATTTTGGCTCTGTAACGTCTTGTGTATATCTGTGGGTGAACGGTAAGTTCGTAGGTTACAGTGAAGACTCTAAGATTGGACCAGAGTTTGATGTAACAAAGTACCTCAAGAAGGGCGAAAACCAGTTTGCTTTTCAGGTGTTCCGTTGGTCAGATGGCAGCTATTGTGAGGATCAGGACTTCTGGCGGCTCAGTGGTGTTGCTCGCGATAGCTATCTCTATGCTCGCGATGCAAAGCAGCACCTGAAAGATATTCGTGTAACACCCGACCTCGTCAATGACTATAAGGATGGTACACTTAGTATCAATCTCCAACTTGCTGGTAGCACAAAGGCGTTCTTAATATTGGAGGATGCAGATAATAATCTTGCAGCTAAGACCGTCGTCACAGCTGATAAGGCAGGACAAGCAAAGGCTTTTATGGAACTTAGAAACCCTAAGAAGTGGTCGGCTGAGACTCCTTACCTCTATAACCTCTATGTTAATGTAGAAGATGCTAAGACGAGCAAGGCTATCGAGACTATCCCACTCAAGGTTGGTTTCCGCAAGGTTGAAATCAAGAATGCGCAGGTATTGGTTAATGGTCAACCTGTTCTCTTCAAGGGAGCTAACCGTCATGAGATGGACCCAGACGGTGGTTATGTTGTGACACGTGAGCGTATGATTCAGGATATTAAGCTGATGAAGAAGCTGAATGTCAATGCTGTACGCACTTGTCACTATCCAGACGACCCTATCTGGTACGACCTTTGCGACGAGTATGGACTCTACGTTGTTGCTGAGGCTAATCAGGAAAGCCACGGCTTTGGTTACAGCAAGGATGCTATATCGGGCAGTCCGCTCTTTGCCAAGCAGATTATGGAACGCAATCAGCATAATGTCGGAACAAAGTTTAACCACTCAAGCATCATTTTTTGGAGTCTTGGTAACGAAACTTGTTATAGCAAGAACTTTGATGATGCATACGATTGGATTAAGTTACAGGACCAGAGTCGCCCTGTACAATATGAGCGGGCAGAGCTAAACGGCTATGCTACGGACATCTTCTGCCCAATGTACTATTCTCCAAAGGCTTGTGAGGATTATTCAAAGAACGCAAAGTACACTCGCCCTCTTATCCAGTGCGAGTATAATCATACGATGGGTAACTCAGGTGGTAACTTGAAAGACTACTGGGACCTTGTACGCAAGTATCCTAAGTTCCAAGGTGGATTTGATTGGGACTTCGTAGATCAAGGCTTACATCGCAATCCTAATTTTGACGCTTCTCGCTCTTTGGAAGATTATGAACGTGCGGCTGATGCTGCCAATGTGAAGACCGAATACACATACGGTGGTGACTACAATAAGACGGACCCATCAGATAACAACTTCAACTGCAATGGTATGATTGGTCCTGACCGTCAACTAAATCCACATGCCTATGAGGTTGCATACGAATATCAGAATATTTGGGCACACCCCATCGACCTCAAACAGGGTAAGATTGCTGTTCATAACGAATACTTCTTCCGTGATCTTAGCAACTATCGTATGGAGTGGAGCCTTGTTAACGAGGGTAAGGTTGTTGAGAAGGGTACGGTTGACCAACTTAATGTGGCACCACAGCAGACTGTTGAATACACATTGCCTATTGCTGGTAAGGAGTTTGATGGCGAAGTGTTGTTGAATATTGACTTTAAGTTGAAAACTGCTGAACCACTGATGGCAGCTGGTCAGACTGTTGCCGAAATGCAGATGGAGGTACAGCCTTGGCAGCCAATGCCTAAGATGGAGCCTGTTGTCAAGCAAAAGATAAAGGTCACAGACAATGTGAAGGACAGCTTTGTTCGCTTTACTGGCAATAACTTCGATATCACTTTCGATCGTAAGACAGGTTTCCTTAACAGTTATAAGGTTGATGGTCGTAGTTTTTTGGGTGAAGGTGGTACTTTGAAGCCTAACTTCTGGCGTGCTGTGACAGATAATGATATGGGAGCCAATTTCCAGAAGCGTCTGTCAGTTTGGAAGAATCCTACGATGACACTGAAATCACTGCAGGTTGAGAAGAAGATAAATAGTCTCACAGCGGTGTATGAACTACCAGAGGTTGGCGGACAGCTGTGCCTCGTTTATCATGTTGCAATGGATGGTGCGCTCCATGTTAGTATGGATATGGAATTTAAAGAAGGTAGCAAAGCTCCTCAGCTTCCTCGCTTCGGTATGTTGATGCAGTTGCCTTATGAGATGGATAAGTCAGTGTTCTACGGTCGTGGACCTATCGAGAACTATGTTGACCGTAAGCTTTCTCAGCGCATCGGACGCTATGAGCAGACTGCTGATAAGCAGTTCTTCCCTTACATCCGTCCACAGGAGACAGGTACGAAGAGCGACATTCGTTGGTGGCAGCAGACTGATAGCAGTGGTCGTGGTTTCCGAGTATTGTTTGATGAGGCTGCTTTCTCTGCCAGTGCATTGCACTATAACATCTCTGACCTTGATGAGGGAAGTGAGAAGCATCAACGTCATAGCTATCAGGTGCCACTGTCTAAGTACACTAATCTCACTTTGGATGGTGCAATGATGGGTGTGGGCGGTATTGATAGCTGGGGTTCTGAACCACTGAAGAAATATCAGTTGCCAGCTGAAAATCGTGCTATGCACTTCTGGATTATACCAGTGTTCTAAGTTGATAGACATATCTTATAAAATAGAAAACGCCTTTGCAGGAGTTCTGCAAAGGCGTTTTTTTGTTTAATATCCATACAGTCAGCATACCTATCATTGGCAGTGTCTAAATTCTTTTCATGAAAATAAATATTTTTCTTCACGTAAATAAATATTTTTCTTCATGAAAATAATTCTTTCTTGTCGTGAAAACAAATCGGTTTAGTATCCTTATCAGTTTATTATCTTTGTAGTTTCATCTTCCCAATCATCGTTTTATAGACCTCTTCAGACACTTGTCTGCCACGCAAAGAGCGAACGCGTGGCATACTATTGAAGTATTCATCTTGTGACTGATACCATGCGTAATGTTTTATCTCATGAACGAGAGCAAGGGAGATTGCCAATTTTCCGGCAGCAGAGGGGTTGACGGAAGAGAGAAAATACTTGCCATCTTTCATTTCTAAAGCTAATATGAGATAGTCTTTGTGCTGTTGTAACGTACGTGGTTGGAGGTTACGTGTGCGCACGGAGATAGTGATGTGTCTATTGAAAGTACGGTTAATCTTGTCCATCATACCACGAAAGACAATGCCATGTGCTGATGTGTCTTTCAGCCCTGTATAGGCGATAGAATAGTGTATCATCTCGTGGATGAGCACATCGTCTATCTCTTCTTTCGTAAGTTTGTAATAGTTGGAAACAGAAATGGTGAAGTCATAGTACTTTGTACGCCCCCAACTCATTTTTCTTTTGCATGCCATCTGTCCCAACCGAGTCTTAGCACGTGACCATTTTAGCTTTGGTACAGGCAGTTTGCCTTCAAAGATGAGGTCGTTGTAATGCTCAAACGCTTGTCGAAGATAGTCTACTGTGAGTTCTGCATTCATTGTCAAGATATGGCAGGTGTTATAAACAATATAGGGACAGACGGTTCCGTCTGTCCCTACACGTCTGTTATTTCGTTTTTATTAGAGTTTAATAGAATAGCGTCAGTGTATAGAGATACACAACAGCTGCTGGTATTGCTAAGAGTGAAGAGTCGAAACGGTCGAGCATTCCGCCATGCCCTGGTAGGATATTACCACTATCCTTCACACCAACTGTACGCTTGAAAAGACTCTCTACAAGGTCGCCCCATGTTCCGAAGACCACTACAACGAGCCCAAGTCCTACCCATTCAGGGATGCTTAGCATGTGAGGTGAAGCACCATTGTTTGCAAAGTAGCCTATAACACCGGCTACAATCAGAACGAGGATACCGCCACCAATGCTTCCTTCCCAACTCTTCTTAGGACTGATGCGTGGGAAGAGTTTATGCTTTCCGAGGAGCGAACCACAGAGGTAAGCACCTGTGTCGTTAGTCCAAAGGAAGATAAATATGCTCAACGGAAGGAGGAAGTCGAACGTTATTTGTTCCCCTCCAACTTGCTGGAAAGCCAGTATGTTAATCATTGAGAAAGGCAATGCGATATACATCTGTCCTAACATCGTATATGCCCAGCTGTTGATAGGGTTCTCATTCTTCAAATACAGCTCTGCAATCAATAGATAGAGAATCGTCAGAACATAAGGTACAAGAATAATAAATCCTTCTGTTGGTGTCAGTCGCAGACCTGCAACCGCCAAGAAGAAATAGACTCCTGCTATGGTTGAGATGAAGCGGTTTACCTTGACTCCCTTGATATTGTTCACCAATCCTGTGTATTCCCAGATGGAAAGACCCGTGATGAGTGCGAAAAGCACAATCAAGGCGTGAGGGTGAAGAATGCCTAACACCATCACAACGACAAAGAATACGCCAGTAACGGTTCTGACAATCAGATTCTTTAGTTTATCACTCATAACTGTATGTTTGTTTATAAATCACTGGCTTTGTCGCTGCCTTCTTTAGCGATTCTTGCTTCGTGCTCAGCTTGTGCCTGTTTCACCTCTTCTGACATGTCCTCTAACTTAGGCTGAGACTTCTCTTCCTGCGCAAGCAACTCCTGTGTGCGGCTAATCCAAGGACGCTTTCCGAAGATTTCCTCAACGTCTTCTGCCATGATTACCTCACGTTCAATGAGAAGCTGTGCCAAGCGGTTATGACCTTCTTTGTGTTCTGACAAGATTTGCTTTGCACGCTCATACTGTCCGTTAATCATCTTCAGCACTTCCTCATCGATGGTTTTAGCTGTTGTGTCAGAATATGGTTTCTGGAAGTTATAGTCATCATTGTTATAATAACAAATGTTTGGCAACTTGTCGCTCATACCAGCATACGCAATCATACCGTATGCACTCTTGGTCGCACGCTCAAGGTCGTTCATAGCGCCAGTTGAGATATGACCTGTGAAGAGTTCCTCTGCGGCACGTCCACCAAGCAATGAACACATCTCGTCAAGCATCTGCTCCTTGGTTGTGATAGGACGCTCTTCTGGTAGATACCATGCTGCACCGAGTGCCTGACCACGTGGTACGATGCTCACCTTTACCAATGGGTTGGCATGCTCACAGAACCAACTGATGGTTGCATGACCAGCTTCGTGAAGGGCAATAGTGCGTTTCTCATCAGCTGTCATTATCTTTGTTTTCTTCTCTAAACCACCGATGATACGGTCAACAGCATCAAGGAAGTCTTGCTTTGTAACTTCTTTGCTATTGTGACGAGCTGCGATAAGGGCTGCCTCATTACATACGTTGGCAATATCTGCACCTGAGAAACCTGGGGTCTGACGTGCAAGGAGATCAATATCGAGGTTCTTCTCTAACTTCAAATTACGCATGTGGACGAGGAAGATTTCCTTACGTTCAGGCAGGTCTGGCAAGTCAACGTGTATCTGTCGGTCGAAACGTCCAGCACGGAGGAGAGCCTTGTCAAGCATGTCAACACGGTTGGTTGCAGCAAGAACAATAACTCCTGAGTTCGTTCCAAAGCCGTCCATCTCTGTCAGAAGGGCGTTGAGTGTATTCTCACGTTCATCGTTTCCGCCCATAGCTGGGTTCTTTGAACGAGCACGTCCAACGGCATCAATCTCATCAATAAAGATGATACAAGGTGACTTCTCCTTAGCCTGATGGAAGACATCACGCACACGACTGGCACCGACACCGACGAACATTTCAACAAAGTCAGAACCACTCATTGAGAAGAAAGGTACACCAGCCTCGCCAGCGACGGCCTTAGCCAAGAGGGTCTTACCTGTTCCCGGAGGACCAACGAGCAGTGCTCCCTTAGGAATTTTACCACCCAAATCAGTATATTTCTTTGGATTCTTCAAGAATTCAACAATCTCTTGTACTTCCTGCTTGGCACCTGTTTGACCTGCAACATCTTTGAAAGTAATACCCATTTCATTGGCTTTCTCGTAGAGCTTAGCCTTGGATTTACCTACGCTAAACACGCCTCCGCCGCCTCCAGCACCACCTCCCATACGTCGCATGAGGAAGAACCAGATTCCGAAGAAGAATATCCATGGTGCTATAGAGCCAAGGATGTCGAGAAAGGTGTTGCCTGATTGGTTGTCGTAGCTATAGCTAACAATTTTCTTCTGCGCTACAGCTTGATCGAGAAAAGTCTCTACCTTATCCACCGAGCCAATCTCCACGGTCACATAAGGGGCTGTACCCACATCCTTTGTACCTTTCTTGAAGATGTCACGAATATGATTTGGACTTACATACATACGTAGGGTATTGTCGTTTTTGTTGACAATGACCTTTGTCGCATAACCTTTAGCTACATATTGCTTAAATGTAGTATAATCCTTGTCTATGGCTGCATTTGATGGGAAAAACCCACCTCCCCCAGTAATGAGCACTACTCCGAGGGCAATAATAACGAATATGTAGAGCCAATTCATATTGAATTTTGGCATATTCGGCTTGTTTTTGGGATTTGAATTGTCCATTTTGAAGTCTGTTTTTAATATTATAAGGTCGATAACCAGGTTACTTATCAGTCTAAATCTGGCAGAGCAGTTAATTTGGCATCTTCCCAAAGGTGTTCTATGTCATAGAATTCACGTGTCTCTGGGGTGAAGATGTGAACGATAACGTCCGCATAATCAATTGCCACCCACTGTGCGTTACCAAGTCCTACGCAGTTGATAGGCTTCTCACCGGTCGTTTCGCGAACATAATCGCTTACTGATCCAGCAATAGCTTCTACCTGTTGTGTTGAGCTACCCTGGCATATAACGAAATAGCGGCAGATAGTACCATCGATCTTCGATAGGTCTGCAATAACTATGCCATGTCCTTTTTTATCTTGAATTCCTTTTGTAATTAATTCTACTAAATTCTTTGTTTCTTCCATTAAATCACATTATAATATATGAACTGCAAAGGTAGCGCAAAAGGAATGAAGCACAAAATAAATTTTGTTTTATTTAGCAATTTGTTATGATTAGCCTTCTTTAGACTTCTACCTCATAAAAATCCATCTTTAAAAACATTTTTATCTCTTTTTATGAAAAAAGTCGGTAGAAGTTTTGGTAGTTCAAGAAAAAGTACTAACTTTGCACTCGCAATTCAGAAATGAGTTGTAGGTCATTGGGATATGGTGTAATGGTAACACTACAGATTCTGGTCCTGTCATTCCTGGTTCGAGTCCGGGTATCCCAACAAAGTGAGAGAGTTGAATTTTCAACTCTCTTTTTTATTTCAATTAGTAACTTAAATATTTACCTGATTAAAAGATGAAAAAGTTATTTACAGCCATTTTGGCAGTATTGGGAATAGGTATGGGAGCATGTGCGCAGAATCTTTATGAGGATGTAGACGTTAATCGTTTTGAACAGATTATTAAGTCAGACTCTGTTCAGTTAGTGGATGTCCGTAAACTTAATGAGTTCAGAGAAGGACATATTCCTGGTGCAATACATATTGATGTACTAACTCCTTCTTTTCTTTCTAATGCTCTTGCTAAACTTGACAAGAAGCGTCCTTGTGCGGTTTATTGCCGTTCAGGTAAGCGTTCTGCTATGGCAGCAACACTTCTTGCTAAGGATGGTTTTACTGTTACCAATCTTTCGGGTGGTATCATTGCATGGACAGATGCAAAGAAAAAGACTGTGAGGGAATAATTCACTGTCTTGCCCCTTT
This sequence comes from Prevotella melaninogenica, assembly GCF_018128065.1. Lineage (NCBI taxonomy): Bacteria > Pseudomonadati > Bacteroidota > Bacteroidia > Bacteroidales > Prevotellaceae > Prevotella > Prevotella melaninogenica. The sequence continues at coordinate 1,694,521 of NZ_CP072360.1, forward strand.
AACACTTTAAAGAATAATCTTACAATATGAGTTGCTGGAGCTTCTGAAAGAGTGTTACAGCAGACGACACCCCTACATTATCACTTTCATTCACCACCTTTATATAGAGAGAACTATCCACCACAATAAAAGATAGCACATAGGAAGGAAGTTTGCAATCTTATTACTTTGACAAAACTTTCGGACATTTTCTATGTAAAACATTTGCATATATTGTTTTTTTTTACGAATATTGCATATGCAAATGGGTGGCTAATGAAAGTCGCATAAACTAAAGGTGGGTTCTATTAATTACCACCGAAATCAAATCAATAAATCATGGGGTTCGTTTTGTCATCTTTCGGACTCTCTTCGGTTCAAAAATGACAAAGCTAATTAATAGAACCCACCTAAAAACAAATCTATGAAAAAAATCTTATTGAGCCTGTTTCTTACTGTCATAAGCCTTTCGACCTATGCACAGCACTTTATTACAGACCCTAATTTTAGACAGAAGGTAGAAAATGCATTCCAAGCCAAGATGAAGGTTATTGGGAAAAAGTTCTATAATACAAAGGGACTTCGGATATCTCCTGAGGAGGAGGAAGCCTTACATTTCTTATATGCCTATATGCCAATCGCTGATGCAACGGATTATCCTACGGCATATCATCTTAAAAACATACGCACCGCCTTACAAACAAGAAAGTCTATGGCATGGGGAAAAGATGTCCCTGAATTGCTGTTTAGACATTTCGTTTTGCCTATGCGTGTAAACAACGAACCACTTGATAGTTCTCGTGCTATATTCTATCGTGAACTGAGTGAGCGCGTGAAAGGACTTCCTATGAAGGAAGCTATCCTTGAGGTAAACCACTGGTGCCACGAACGTGTTACCTACGAGCCTTCCGATGCTCGCACCTCTTCACCTCTTCAGTCTATTCGCACTGGTCGAGGTCGTTGCGGAGAAGAAAGTACCTTCACCGTAGCTGCTCTCCGTTCTATTGGTATTCCAGCTCGTCAGGTCTATACCCCCCGCTGGGCGCATACGGACGACAACCATGCTTGGGTAGAAGCTTGGGCAGATGGCAAATGGTATTTCTTAGGTGCTTGTGAGCCAGAACCTGTGCTTAATCTCGCTTGGTTCAACGAGCCTGCATCACGTGCAATGCTCATGCACACACGTGCCTTCGGTGATTATGAGGGTCCAGAGGAGGTGATGTTACGTTCCAATAACTTCACCGAGATTAACCTCATTGACAACTATGGCAGTACGTCAAAGATTGATTTTAAGATTGTTGATAAAGATGGTAAGCCTGTTGACAACGCAAAGGTAGACTTCAAGATTTATAATTATGCCGAGTTCTATACCGCTGTATCTAAGTACACTGGCGAGGATGGAACAACCTTCCTCTCTGCTGGTAAGGGTGATATGATTGTCTGGGCATCAAAGGATGGACAGTTTGGCTTTGCTAAAGCCACCTTTGGAAAGGATAAGTCAATCACCATCAAACTGGATTATAACGAGCAAAATATGCCAAAGGAGGCTGACCTCGACATCGTTCCACCTGCTTCAAATACCACATTACCAGCCGTTACCAAGGCACAGCGTGATGAGAATACGCGTCGATTGACTTACGAGGATTCAATCCGTCATGCTTATATCGCTACCTTCCCAACGACAGAAAGCATGAAGGATTATCACTATCCTGCAGCTACTCCTTATATTGTTAAGGCACGTGGTAACTGGAAGACGATCAAAGCATTTGTAGAGAAGTATGCTAATCAGCAGGAGCGTGCCATCCAATTGCTCAGTACTTTGAGCGATAAGGACCTTCGTGACATGCCTATGTATATCTTAGAGGATAACATGAAGGCAAAGAGCAACCAACTTTCTCCACGTGTTGAGAGCGAAATGATTCTCACACCGTTCAAACAATTCTTCGAGAAAGCCTTTGCAAAAGAGGCAGCAAGCTTCCGTAAGAACCCAGCTTTGTTGGTTGAGTGGATTCGCAAGAACATCAAAATGAATCCTGACACACGTGCAATGAGAATCCCACAGACACCAAGAAGTGTATGGGAGAGCCGTATTACCGATAGCCGTAGCCGTGATATCTTCTTCGTAGATGTTGCCCGTAGTTTAGGTATTGAGGCTCGTATGGACCCTATAGCGTGGAAGATTCAGTATAAACAAGATGGCAAATGGATGGATGTTGACTTTGATGCAGCAGCTCAGCAAACTGCCAAGATGGGTAAGTTGGTACTAACCTTCACCCCTGATGGTTTCCTCGATGACCCTAAGTATTATAGCCATTTCTCTATCAGTAAGATTGTTTATGGGCAGACATGGCTGATGAACTTTGACGAAGGACAGGTTGACATGGGTGGTGGTGCTACATGGTCGAACACCTTTAAGAATGGGGCTACACTTGATGAGGGTACTTATATCCTCGTGACCGGTCAGCGTATGGCTGATGGTAGTGTACTTGCACACAGCCGTTTCTTCCAGATTAAACCAGGCGAGACGACCACTCTCCCACTCGATGTTCGTCAGGAAAGTGAAGGCGTGAAGGTTATTGGTAGCTTCAACAGTGAAGACTTGTTTGATAAAGATGGTCAGAGCGTTTCTATCCTAAGTCAGACAGGACGTGGCTATTACGTTCTCGGCGTATTGGGTATCGGTCAGGAGCCAACGAACCACGCATTGCATGATATTGAAAAGATGAAGGATAAGCTCGATAAGTGGGGTCGTCCATTCGTCTTACTCTTCAAGAATGAGGCGGAAGCTAAGAAGTTCCAAGCACAGAAGGGTGAGTTCCCTAACTTGCCAGAAAAGACCATCTTCGGTATTGATAAGGATGGAACCATCCAGCAGGAAATTGTAAAAGAGATGAAACTCCGCAATACTGAACAGCTGCCAATATTCATTATTGCTGATACCTTCAATCGTATTGTCTTCCTTTCTCAGGGATATACAATCGGATTGGGTGAGCAACTCGTTAAAACAAGTAGTAAACTTTAATTAAGGAGGGAGAGGAGTTAAGGAGTGAAAGGGAGTTAAGACAATACTTTTATAGCTGTAATATATCAGACAATAAACGGTCATATATCACACTAACAGATAGTGCTGTCTTAACTCCCCTTCACTCCTTAACTCCTTTAACCAAAATCGGTCATTAGAGCCTAAACAGATTTTGTTTTATTGTCGAGCAGATTGCCTGTCTTTGTAACGCAGGCGTAGCGGGCTACGTCAAGTTGCAAAGATAGACAAGATGACGACAAGAAAATAAAAGATGTTAGGAAACAACACAAAAACAAGAATTCCTGAAACATTGTGGTCTAATGACCGATTTGGGTTAAACTCCTCAAATAATCCAACATGAACCGAACTGATTTTGAGATAGAAATATGTGCTAATAGCGTTGAAAGCTGCATAGAAGCACAGAAAGGTGGAGCTAATCGTGTAGAACTCTGTATGGGTATTCCCGAAGGTGGCACCACTCCTTCCTATGGTGAAATAAAAATGGCGAGAGAAGTATTGACTGATACTCGCCTACATGTTATCATCCGCAACCGTGGGGGCGACTTCCTTTATACAGAACAAGAACTTCAGCGCATGGCTATGGACATTGATCTTTGTCGTGAGTTAGGTGTAGATGGCGTTGTCTTTGGCTGCCTGACTGCTGATGGTGACATTGACATGAAATCCAATGAATATCTGATGTCTCACGCAAAAGGAATGAGTGTTACATTCCATCGTGCCTTCGACCGCTGCCGTGAACCAGAGAAAGCCTTGGAACAGCTCATCTCTCTTGGTTTTGATAGAGTACTGACTTCAGGACAGCAACCCACTGCCGAGGAGGGTATTCCGCTGCTTATGCGATTGCACCAATTATCTAACAACCGAATAAAGATTATGGCTGGCTGTGGAGTAAACGAAAAGAACATTGCTCATATACGCAAAGAGACAAACGTACCTGCCTTCCACTTCTCTGCACGTGAGCCACAAAAAAGTCGTATGACTTTCTCCAATCCTTCTGTCTATATGGGTGCTGAGGGTGCCGATGAAGACACAATTATGTTGACAACAGAGCGCAGAGTGAGGAATACCATCGATACTTTGATGAGAATGATGGCGTAAGGTAATGCCATTAAGTAGCAGATCTCTTATATTGCAGAAGACACAAAATAAATATAGTAGATTCGTCAATCGAAATAAACAGGTATGGTAAATAAAGTTTTTTGTTTAGAAACGGAGTGGGAACAGAGTGTATACGATTTGAAATATGATTCTCAGGCAAAGCCTATGTTAGAGTTTTTAAGTAACTCCTGTGGTATAGACTTTTCTTTTAGACAAGTTGCAACTCCATCAGATTTTAAATACTATATAAGTCATTTAAAGCAGGCTTCATATAAGGATTTTTCTATTGTGTATTTATGCTTTCATGGCGAAAAGGGTATTATTACCTTTGCCGGGGCAGATAATAAGGGTAAGTACTCGATATGCAGTTTGATGGATTTCGCTAACGAAAATGAAGGAATCTTTAGAGGAAAGTTTGTTCATTTTGGAAGTTGCAGAACTTTTAAGATGAATGATAGTGAGATTAAGCAGTTCAAGAAATTGACAGGTGCAATAATGGTCTCTGGCTATGAGAGGAGTGTTGAAATGACCACAAGTTTCATCTTTGAAGCATGGTTGTTAAACACTTTATATCTTTATCCGAACTTGAGAGCAACGTCACTGATGAATAGGGCACAGAAAGAAATGCCTTATTTTGTAGATAAGTTTAAATTTATCGCATTATAATTATGGAGGAAATTGTAATTTATGCTTATTACAAGGGGTAATTCAGGTGTAAAAGGAGTTTGGAGCAGTATAAGGAATTAATACAATAGTCTGTTGGCAGATGCTCTTCTTTGGCGCTTACCAGTAGCACACCTCGTGTTTACTGTTGGCACGGTTTGAGTTGGGCTGTAACACAAAGGAAAACGGAGACGTGAAGCAGTGGCTTGAAGATGATTAAAGCTGAAAATAAACACAGATGGTAGACGTCTCTAATCTTTTTCAACTATTTTATTAGCAGTGAACCGAATCCCAGAGTAAATTTCCTTCGTACTGGATAGCATGTCCGTTTGTGAAATAAAGCAGGCTTGAGGACGAATGGCAGCTCATGCTCGAAACGTAAGATAGAGTAGCGAACTGTATGGAGGCGGTTTGAAAGTTGCTGTCACTCCTATCATAACAAACTACACTGTAAGTGATTTATTATAAACCTTTTACCACAAATGTTAAAAATGACAGCAACTAAAAACAAAAATAAAATAGGGGAAATAAGAATACAAAAGTCCTCTCTATGACTGCTAATTGGTGTGGCATATCTCCGAAGGCATCTCCCCTTGATATGCCGTCTATACTAAACCGTCTAACTGTTTCTTAAGTTCTTTCAGTTGGTCACGCACAGAGAAGAGGGTTTCCATAACCTTTTGGCTCTTGTCAGCACCGCTTCTGTTCTCCTGCAACATCTTTCGGGCAGCAGCAATCTTAAAGCCACGCACCTTGACAAGATTGTAAATAACCTTTATCTGTTCAATGTCTTTCTCCGTATATTGGCGTACACGATTGCCCGTCGTCTTAGGACGAAGGTGTGGGAACTCGGTTTCCCAGTATCTCAACAGACTCTCCGTAACGTTAATCTGCTGTGCCACTTCCTTAATAGAATAATACAGTTTGTACGGATTCTCTACCATGTCTTAGTAACTTTTAAAAATAGCTACAGGGAAAAAGATAAGATGAGGTTGAAATATTGACAATGCCACATAGCACTTGAGTTGATATATACCAGCCCAAGTGCCATGTATTGAATAGATACTTTTAATTTTCAGGTAAACCTACTTCTGGATTGAATGTTACAGAGACTTTTTTATTCTGGGCAATATTTACCTGTCCATTATATGCAATATTAGATTCATCATATTTCATGTTTGGTCTGGCATAGTACACTTTCAGGTTATAATTACCAGATGTCAATTTGCTAATCTTAAAATTAACGTCGTATTTGCAAATGCAATCGGCAAGTGCATCAAGTACATTATGGTACACGACAAGGGTAATCTGATTGTTTTGATTAGCGATGTTCACATAAATATTTTTTACGGCACAGTTGGCTTTCACGTCTTCCAGCATACATTGAACTATTCCGTCTTTGCCCAGCTCCATGCTTAAAGTTGCCGGCACAATGTTGTTTTCAGCATAGGCATCGGGACGTGTCTCTGTTGGAGAGAGTGTTAACTTGCAAGTAGAATTTGCAACATCATAAACTCTTAATGGCTCAAGAGCTACCTTCTCTGAGGAACATGCAGATAATCCACAGAAAAGGATTAGGCTGTAAAATACTTTTTTCATAATTACAAGGATTTTATATGTTGATATTTATATAAACGCAATTACAAGTTATTTCTTGCTTATATTATTACGTATTTCTGTTTACTATTCAATCAACTTCCCGTGTTTTTTGAGTATTGAGAGAAACTCTCCCCATTCTGCCGCTCTTTTTTCTTTTGCTTTTTGAATGGCCTTGTTCTCTTTAACATATTGACTATTGTCCTCAATATTGCGTGGGTAACAGTCACTCAGATAAAACTTGCCAGATTCTGAAACTAATGATAAGTCTGTGAAGATTTGACTATTGAAAGATGACACAAACGTTGAGATATGGAGTAGAACCTTACCATACGAATGTATTTCTATGTTACGATAAATGGGAAAGAGCAGACTTGTCGGCTCAAAATCTTGAAAAATAATCTCACGGGTCTGCGCGTTGAAAGACTTGATGTTGTCAAGTGTAAAGAGATAGGGGCTTGAAGCGGCTCTTGTCATTCGGGCTGTCCCTATAGCAAACAATTCCGTTTTCGATGCTTGCACTGTGGGAGTTGAAGCAGACTCATCTTCATTGCTGCAACCAATAAACAGCAACGAGAAGATGAACGCCTGTAATACACAAAAATACCTTTTCATAATTTGTTGGATTTAATTAGTTATTATAATATGTGGTCGTCAATTATGTTCATATACTTCTTTATTTCTGCCATTATGGAATAAACATGCTTAACACTTTCCAAGCAAAAGGCATGATTATCCTCGCATCTGTTTTCAACCATATCGGCAAACGCTTGAATCTCCGAGAAGAACCCTTGTGACACAATCTGGTTATTCCCAACCGTTGGTACAAAACCATTCCTTCCGTATAGGCTGACAACGGTTGCATTATTTTGGAAGACCTTTTCCAAAGGGATTCCCCATATAGCAGAGTGTCTTGGGGAAAAATCGAGTCTTTCCATTCTGTCCAATACATATTGTCCTTTGTCCGTACTAATACTTAATTGTTCCTGTGCATCCTGCCAAGAGTAATCTGTTGATAGTTCCAACATTCCTACTATATCTTGGTGTTCTAATATAAGGAATAAGGTCTGTCCACCATCTCTACTGAGAGTAATATCCAAACCCTTTATCTTTGCCTCTCCAAAAAGGAATGTTACATAGTCAAGAGGATGGATGAACAGGTCAAGCAAAGTATCTCCTTCAGGGTATAATCCTGTCAGATAGCGATAATGGTAATGCCGTTTGCCATCATCTTTCAATCGCTTTTTCAGAATTTGAGTGGCAGGGGCAAAACGTCTTTGCAGTCCGACAACGATATGCTGTGAGCCATATAGTTTGATAGTATCAGTCAAAGACATTAGTTCCCTTTCATCCTTACAGGGTGGCTTCTCTATGAACAAGGATTTACCTGCTTTTATAACTTCAGTTGCAATATGAAAATGTGAATGTGGATTAGCTGCCACGAAGACTCCTGAGATTGTATTATCAAGCAGGATATCTTGTAAAGAAGTTGTTCCTTTGATCCCCTTGTACTTTTGAGAAATCAGATAGGCTTTCTTCTCCGAGGTACAGCAAATGTATTTCAGTGGTAGCTGAAGATACTGTATAACGGGCAGCAGGTTGTTTGCACAATGATTGCCAAACCCCACAAGAGCATACTGCTGTGTGTAGGTATATTGCAGTTCTCTCATGCTGCGTATGCGCCTATATCTGTCTATAATGTTATCTAAATATCCCATTTTAGCTATGCTTTTATTTGCTTGAAATGTTTCTTATAGGTGGTTTGCCTATTGCTGGTCCATTGATACTTCCCATAAAACAACTCTATCAGCCGTTTGGGGATTATTCTTTCTAAATTTCTTAACAGGATAATGTCATATTTTCGATGATAGTTGATCCAGCATTGATTGCATTCTTTGGAGTACTGACATTGAATTTTGCACGTATTCCTTGAATTGAATATCTCATCAAGCGTATTCTTATGAATATTACCCAAGGTTACATCTAAATTCTGGCACAAGGGAACGTCTCCATTAGAATGGATGACCAATTCACTGAAAATACTATGACACCGCAGTCTCAGTCTGTTATTTTTCCACTCGTCATACAAAGCTACAAAGTCAAAGTTCTCATATGTTTGATGTATGGAAGAGGGTATCTGGCTGATGAAATCAGCATCATTGGATTCCATTAAATCTTTGGTTGTGTCAAAGAATGACATTGTGCTGTAAATGCCAATACGTACATCAATGTTATATTGTTTGGCACAATCTATGACATGCCTCATATCCTCAAACGAGTTCCATGGAGAAAGACAGAACATTAGGGAGATAGGCACGATGTCTTTACATGTTTCTATAACCTTAATCACCTTGTCATATCCATCTCTCCCACGCATATAGCGATAGGTTTCTCTATTGCCATCAAGTGATATATATAGATGTTTGGGATGATGATTCTTTACGGAAGAAATTATCTTGTTCACTGCAAGGCAGTTGGACAGCAATGTATAGTTTGGGTGGTTAGTATCAAACCATCCTAATATCTTGTCTGCTTCGGGATGGAGGACAAACTCACCTCCTTCCAAGCCGACCATCGTGCGTTTAGTTACACATTTGCTGTTCATTATTTTGATGATGTCATCTAAGCTGAGATTTTCTATAGGTTTCTTCCAAATGGAACAGTGCTTGCAACGAGACTGACAGCTTGTTGTGGAATATATCATCAGGGATGTGAGTTCCTTGTGCTGTCTGCGTACTACATTGTTGACAAATACAATTCCATTGTGGATGTAGTCATAAATACTGTACATTCTTTCTTTTGAGTTTTGTCTTTTATTGTTAAGAGTAGAAAACTACTAAAAGACTGCACTGTATTCATGACTTTTCATTTACTCATTATCTCCATTTACCAAGTAAGCCGCAATCCGAATGGTACTGTTATGATGAACGGATGCTCTGTGCGGTAGGTTTCAAGGCCGCTGCCATTCCCGAAGTAATAGAACATATTAGGTTCTAAATACAGACTGAAAGGCTTGAATAGCCTATACTGAACACCGATACCTAAGTTCACAGACCATTGATAACGTGGCTTGATGTCACCCTTTAACGTGTAGGACGAGTCAGACGTTATGATATACTTCTTATCAAGTGAACTGTGAACTGGCATCTCGAATGTCACTCCACCGGTCGTATAGGCATTGAATCGTCCCTTGCTCCATATACGATAGGTCAATCGCAATGGTATGCCCACATAATCAATCTTCTGGGTCTTCAACAAGGTCGCACCATGAAACTCACTCTCAAAATCAGACTTCATTCTTGTGTAAGTCAATCCCGTGCCAAAAGTCCAATGGGAACTTAGTTGCTTGTTGAGCGACAAACTAAAGGTTTTGGGGCGGTAGTGGTGCGCCTTCTCACCTAAGGAAGCGTTGCCTTCTGTTGCATTATTCAGTGCTATCCATGACATTTTTGCCCTCTCGACAGAATCCATCAGTGCATTGTTCCGAACTAAATAATTTACATAATCATCCCATGTATATAATTTGGCCGCAGCCCCACCATTAGCGTAATCTACTACTGATAGGTAGTTCAAATTGGACATGGCTCCATTTGCACCGGCATTAGATGAATAACCCAAATTGAATGTCCACGGATACTTCTTCTTATTGCAGACATTGAAGTTCTTTCTTTCATTCAATGCTATCATCTTATCTTGTGGTGTCTGTGGAATGCAGTATAAAGAATCGTTTGTTCCGATACCTATAGCCAAATGTTTTTGCAGGGAATCCACATTAAAGGGTAATGCTCGTTGTTCCGTTATAGCACTGTCTGTTGATACTTGCAAAGCAATATTTCCTTCAGGGACAATCGCACCGGCAGAACCTCTTCCTGCATTACCAGAGATACTTGGCGAGGTAGAATATCTTGACTTTTCTTTCTTCAGAGCTCCTAATCCTTTTTGCACATATTTTGATCGACTCTTATGAGTGTTTGTAGCAGTAGGTTCGTTATCGGAAGTCTCAACAGTTTTATCTCTCGTAGCGATATATATATAAACTGGTATAAGAATTGGAAGCAAGAAGAGCATCCAATAGTTAATCAACATTGCACGCAATGTTTTCTTTGCCCTGAACAACTGGGAAGAAGAACTGTGCGGATTGATGCCGAGCTGTTCTCCTATCTCCTTGTGGGAAAGACCTTCTAAGACTGAGAGCTTGAAAACTTCACGATTCCCTTCTGGTAAGGACTCTATTGCTGACAATAATAGTCCGAACTCTATCTTTTTCTGTTCCTCACATGCTGCTTCCTGAATTTCTATATTCAAGCAAGATAAGGGGGTATGGCTTCTTTTTTCTGTGTTTTGGATATATTTTAAGGATAGATTCCTTACGATTGTTATCATCCAACCTTCCAATTTTGATTCATCTTTCAAATCTTGGATAGACATGAAGATTATAATAAATGCATCATGCAAAATATCGTGAGCTGAATTATCATCTTTTACATAATGCCGACATACGCCTAAAAGTCTATTAGCGTATGTCGTATAGAGTTCTCCGAGGGCTTCCTTATCCCCATTTTTGCAAGCGTCAATCTGTATCATATTATTTTAAGCAAAGGAACATCTCCTTTATTTAATATTTAAAAAGAGTCTATTTGCTCTAAAAGACTGCACTTATTTTTATAGATTTTCTTTATTTTAACTTTTGATAACTTTAAAAGGAACATACAGACATATTATGCTACTTCGAAAATCACCTTACAAAGGTACGAATATAATAACAAATATGCTTTTATTGAAAGATTATAAAAAGCAATAGTCCGTTTAATTTTGTGATTTGCGAATCTTTCGTCCCTAAGCCAACAGGAATTGTGACAGAAAGAAAACATGGCAGGTCTCTGAAAAAGAGATGATTTGGTAACCAAATGTAACATAATAAAATCGGCTATCTCATTGATATTCAGCAAGCTTATAGATGTAAAAAAACAATAAAGTTTATGCTGATAACCAACTTGATTAGCCGATATATGAGGCTCTGCAAAGCAGCTTTATCTTCATTACTTTAACAAAGTAAACTACTGTGTCGTAATAATTTGTAAACAAGAAAGTAAAGATTTTAGAAGTAATAGAAGCTTGACGGAGTGAAACTTATTATGGCAAGAGTTTGTCCAGAGTGTTCCGTACTTTGGTGTTTATGGTTAGCACGTCTTGTGCTCAGTATTAGCACGAGGCGTGCTAACCGTAAACACAATGTGTGATAATAGTTGTAAGTCACATAAAAAAGGACTTGTAAAAGCAAGATAATAGGCAGAAAACGGATACTATTCAGCCTTGCTGTGTAAGACCGAGTGTGAAGTAGTATATATACAATCTGAAAGTTGCTGTCACTCCTATCACAACAAATTATGCTGTAAGTAATTAGTTATGAGTGCTTTGCTAAAAGTGTTAAAACTGACAGCAACTGAAAACAAAAATAAAACAGGGGAAATAAGGAAACGAAAACGTTCACGATAAATATAAAGAATAGTATGCGTTTTCTGTCGTCTTATCCTCGCTGCTAATAAGCCTTATACCAATCCGTCTAATTGTTTCTTAAGATCTTTCAGCTGATCACGCACAGAGAAGAGGGTTTCCATAACCTTTTGGCTCTTGTCAGCACCACTACGATTCTCCTGCAACATCTTGCGGGCAGCAGCAATCTTAAAGCCACGCACCTTGACAAGATTGTAAATAACCTTTATCTGTTCAATGTCTTTCTCCGTATATTGACGTACACGATTGCCCGTCGTCTTAGGACGAAGGTGTGGGAACTCGGTTTCCCAATATCTCAACAGACTCTCCGTAACGTTAATCTGCTGTGCCACTTCCTTGATAGAATAATACAGTTTGCGCGGATTCTCTGCCATGTCTTAGTAACTTTTATATCAATTATTTACACAAAGTTGGTGCTGATTGCGAAGACTATGTCCACCTCTAAAAGAAGTTTTTACGTATTCAGCAGTCTAATTGTTTGCAAAAATACTCAAAAGTCAGTATCTTTGCAACACTTTTAGGTAGAAAAATTGAATTTTAAAAAAAATAAAGATGATGACAGCAAACGAAATCCGCGACTCTTACTTGAAATTCTTTAAGTCGAAGGGACACGTTATCGTACCGTCTGCCCCTATGGTTATCAAGGACGACCCTACGCTGATGTTCACTAATGCTGGTATGAACCAGTGGAAAGATATTATTCTCGGAACAAAGGATCCAGAACCTCGTCGCCGTGCTGACTCGCAGAAATGTTTGCGCGTTAGTGGTAAGCATAATGACTTGGAAGAGGTAGGTCGTGATGCAGCTCTCAGCCACCACACGATGTTTGAGATGTTAGGTAACTGGAGTTTCGGTGACTATTTTAAAGAAGGAGCAATTGATTACGCCTACGAATACCTTGTAGACGTACTCCACCTTGATCCAAAAGACCTCTACGTAACTGTCTTTGAGGGTGATAAGGCAGAGGGAATATCACGTGATGATGAGGCAGCAAGCTACTGGGAGAAGCATTTCCCAAAGAATCATATCGTCAACGGAAACAAGCACGACAACTTCTGGGAGATGGGTGACACTGGTCCTTGTGGTCCTTGTTCAGAGATTCATATTGACTTCCGTTCAGAGGAAGAGAAGGCAAAGGTACCTGGTGAGGAACTTGTAAACAAGGATCACCCACAGGTTATTGAGATTTGGAACATCGTGTTCATGCAGTTCAATCGTAAGGCAGACGGTAGCCTTGATCCATTAAAGATGCATGTTATCGATACTGGCATGGGCTTTGAACGTCTCGTTCGTCTCATGCAGGGCAAGAATTCTAACTACGATACAGATATCTTTGCACCAGTTATTGCAGAGATTGAGAAGATTTCAGGCAAGAAGTATAACCACACCTTCCCTGAGGGTGATAATGGTGAAGGCATCAATGAAGAGCAGAAGGTAGACATCGCTATGCGTGTTGTAGCCGATCACCTTCGTGCTGTTGCCTTCTCTATTGCTGACGGTCAGTTACCAAGCAATGCTAAAGCAGGTTACGTTATTCGTCGAATCCTTCGCCGTGCCGTTCGTTACGCTTATACTTTCCTTGGTCAGAAGGAAGCTTTCATGTATAAGTTGCTCAACGTGTTGGTACGTGAGATGGGTACTGCATACCCAGAACTCACCGCACAACGTGAACTCATTGGGCGTGTAATGAAAGAAGAAGAGGATTCTTTCCTCCGTACATTAGAAAAGGGTATTATGCTCCTCAATGGCGCGATGGATGAGTTGAAGGCACATGGCGAGACACAACTCGATGGTAAGGAGGCTTTCCGCCTCTTCGACACCTATGGTTTCCCACTCGACCTCACCGAACTTATCTGCGCAGAGAACGGCTATACCGTAGATGAAAAGCAGTTCAATGAGGAGATGGCACAGCAGAAAGCACGTGCTCGCAATGCAGCAGCTGTTGAGAATGGTGACTGGGAAATACTACGTGAAGGTGAGCAAGAGTTTGTTGGTTATGACTATACAGAATACGAATGCCACATTCTTCGCTATCGTAAGGTGACACAGAAGAAGAACAGCTTCTATGAGCTTGTACTCGATCATACTCCTTTCTATGGTGAGATGGGTGGTCAGGTAGGTGACCAAGGTGTACTCGTTAGCGAGGACGAAACTATCAACGTCATCAATACCAAGCGTGAGAATAACCAGAGTGTACATATCGTTAAGGAATTGCCAAAGAACCTTGAAGCTGACTTCATGGCTTGTGTAGACACTGACAAGCGTGATGCTTCAGCTGCCAACCATACTGCAACCCACCTCCTCGACTATGCTTTGAAGCAGGTTCTCGGTGAGCATGCAGAGCAGAAGGGTTCATACGTAAGTCCTGACACCCTTCGTTTCGACGTTTCTCACTTCCAGAAGATTACCGATGAGGAACTTCGTCAAGTAGAGAAGCTTGTCAATGAGATGATTCGCAAGGATTATCCAATGGATGAGCATCGTGAAACTCCAATGGAGGAAGCAAAGAAGATGGGTGCAGTAGCCCTCTTCGGCGAGAAGTATGGTGACAAAGTTCGTGTTGTTCGCTTCGGTCCAAGTTGTGAGTTCTGTGGTGGTATCCATGCCACATCAACAGGTCGCATCGGTTTCTTTAAGATTGTTGGCGAGAGTAGCGTGGCTGCTGGTGTACGCCGTATCGAGGCTATGACCGGCGAAACTTGCGAAAACGCTATCTATGTTCTTGAAGATACTTTGCGTGACTTGAAAGCAATGTTCAACAATGCTAAGGACCTCAAGGCTGTTATCACGAAGTTTGTTGAAGAGAATGACAGTATTAAGAAGGAACTTGAAAGCTTCCGTGCTCAGGCTGTTAGCCGTGCTGCAAAGAACATGGTTGAGCATGCTGAGACCGTAAATGGCGTGCATGTCGTAAAAACTGTACTGCCTATCGACCCAGCTTCTGCCAAGGATATCGTCTTCAAGGTACGTGAAGCATTACCAGAGAAACTCGTTTGTGTACTCGGCTCTGTATACGAGAATCGTCCTCTCTTATCAATCATGCTTAGTGATGACATGGTGAAAGATTATGATCTGAACGCTGGTAAGATTATTCGCGAGGCTGCTAAACTCATCCAGGGTGGCGGTGGCGGTCAGCCACACTACGCTCAGGCAGGTGGTAAGAATGCTGAAGGCATAAGCTCTGCAGTGGATAAAGTAATTGAATTAATTAGCTTATAAAGTTATTAAATACCAAATAGGAGGAGGGCTTCTGGCTCTCCTCCTATTTTATTTTTCTGTTAATCGCAAATTATTTTCATGAAGAAAAAGAATTATTTACGTGAACAGAAATATTTCTGTTCACGTAAATAATTTGAATAGATAGACTTATTTGACTAAAACCAACGCACAAATTAACTAACAAACATGGTTTCAAGCTGTCTATTTATTCGTAAGTTTGTTCACTCATAAACTCGTTTTTTGGTTCACTTGACAACTCATAAACCTGCCTACTCAACAGCTTTTCAACCATAATTCTTGCTGCATTATCAGGAGCCACCTTGTCACCCAAACGCTCACGAACAAGCTGGTAATCAGCTAACATACGTTCACGAGATGTCTGACCGGGAAGAATACGATATAACTCGTTGGCAATGTTACGAATTGAAAAGCGATCAGCAAGAAGTTCCTGCACAATTTCCTTATCAGCAATAAGGTTGACAAGAGAGATAAAACGCACCTTAATAATATACTTAAAAGCAAAACGAATCAACTTTGGAACTGGCGTTTCGTAGCAGACAACCTGCGGAACATTCAGCAAGGCTGTTTCAAGCGTTGCAGTACCACTCGTTACGAGTGCAGCAGTGGCATGGGAAAGAAGTTCGTAAGTCTGAGTCTTCACCAACTTTGCCTCGCTCGTACCTAAGAACTTCTTATAATAACTTTCAGTGATAGAAGGTGCGGCAGCAACCACCATCTGATAATCTTCAAAGTGACGTGCAGCCTCAAGCATAGAAGGAAGATTATCCTTAATCTCCTGCTTACGACTACCCGCAAGAATTGCAATAATAGGTTTAGAAGACAAGCCGTTACGCTGACAGAACTCGTCTTTTGATTCCGAATAGACATGACGGAAATTATCAACCTCCTCGGCTGTTGGATTACCTACGTAATGTATTTTGTAATTATGTTTCTTCTCATAGAAAGGAACTTCAAACGGCAGAATAGAGAACATTTCTCTCACATCACGTTTAATAGCTTTGATACGCCATTCCTTCCATGCCCATATCTTTGGAGAGATATAGTAATAGACAGGAATATTGGTATTCTTCTTTACAAACTTTGCAATACTAAGATTAAAACCTGGATAGTCAACAAGAATAACAGCATCAGGCTTCCAACGCATAATATCCTCCTTACACATCTTCATATTCTTGAAAATGGTAGGCAGATGCAGCAATACTGGAACGAAACCCATATAGGCAAGCTCACGATAATGCTTCACACGTGTACCGCCCACTTTCGCCATCAGGTCACCACCAAAGAAACGAAATTCAGCTTCAGGATCATACTGCATCAACGACTGCATAAGGCGTGAGGCGTGCAGGTCGCCAGATGCTTCACCAACTATCAGGTAATACTTCATAATATCAAAGAATTAAAGAGATTCCCACGTTTTCATCTTATCAAGCACTTCATAATCAGTCACGTCAATCTTAGATGGCGTAACAGTTACATATCCATGCGCTAATGCCCACTGATCGTTATCGGTAGCATCGGGCTCATCATTGCGATAATGCCCTGTCATCCAATAATAATCAAAGCCACGAGGATGCTTGCAAGGTTCAACTTCTCTCACCCAACTACCCCACCCCATACGGCACACCTTCAGTCCAGCGAACTTCTCTACCTTTGGGAAGTTCACGTTCAGGCAGATACCCTTTGGTAATCCTTCAGCAAGAACTTTCTTGACAATAAGTCTTACGTAATCACGCAAGTAAGAAAGATCCGCATTAGGGTTGTAATCACAACTTGAAAAGGCGATAGAAGGGATATATTTCATACAACCCTCATACGCAATACCCATCGTTCCACTGTAATGATTATTCACAGAAGAATTATCTCCATGATTGATACCTCCCAAGATAAGATCAGGCTTTCGATCGACAAGAATCTGGTCTAACGCTAACTTCACACAATCGACTGGCGTACCTGTACATGACCACACCTCACAGTCAGGGATGTTATGACGTTTCTTTAACAGCAGATAATCAACCACTGAGAACGCACGTGAGAAACCCGAACGTGCAGCCTCTGGAGCACAAACAATGATTTCCGCAAAGTCTGAGAGGAATGAAACGAGCATACGAATACCTTTAGAATGGTATCCGTCGTCGTTAGATATAAGTATAAGTGGTTTCTTAGAATTCATAAATTTCACTTTGATTTCAGTGCAAAAGTACGAAAAAAGGTTTATAAAGCCCTCCTATCTCATATAAAATATGTATCTTTGTAGCCTAATAAATGTATAGGATTAAATAGAAAAATGGGAAAGATTATCGCACTTGCCAACCAAAAAGGCGGCGTCGGAAAGACGACTACCACCATCAACTTGGCAGCTTCTTTAGCAACGCTTGAGAAGTCTGTATTGGTGATTGATGCCGATCCGCAGGCGAATGCCTCCAGCGGTTTGGGCGTGGACATCAAGGAGGTGGACTGTTCGCTTTACGAATGTATCATTGACCATGCCGACATAAAAGATGCTATCTACACAACTGACATAGAAGGATTGGACATTGTTCCAAGCCATATTGACCTTGTTGGAGCTGAAATAGAGATGTTAAAGCTTAATGGTCGTGAGAAGGTTATGAGCAGTCTACTTGCTCCTATCCGTGACGAATACGATTTCATACTGATTGACTGTAGTCCATCACTTGGCTTGATTACTGTCAACGCCTTAACAGCAGCAGACTCTGTCATCATTCCTGTTCAGTGTGAATACTTCGCATTGGAGGGTATCAGCAAGCTATTGAATACCATCAAGATTATCAAGAGTAAGCTGAATCCGAAGTTAGAGATAGAGGGCTTCCTGCTGACGATGTATGATAGTCGTCTGCGTCTTGCTCGCCAGATTTACGATGAGGTGAAGCGCCACTTCCAAGAGTTAGTTTTCAAGGCTGTTATTCAGCGTAACGTAAAACTCTCTGAGAGTCCGAGTCATGGTTTACCAGTTATTCTCTACGATGCTGACTCAACGGGTGCGAAGAATCACCTTAGCCTTGCAAAGGAAATCATTGAAAAGAATAAGAAATAAAGAGGATAAAGAAACGGAGCATAAAGGTGTGTTTTGAAACTTACAGATGTGCTGTTTTCTGAGTGCAAAATTATTGTTTCTAATCGCAGATGTATCACCTTCCAAAAGATTGGAAACAAGGAATCGGAAACGAAGAGCAACACTGAATTTAACATACCAACCACTAACTCACCTATACTCCTTATCTCCATTAACTCCCAAACAAAGACTATGGCTGTACAAAAGAAATATAATCGAAACGCAAAGACCAATGCCCTCGGCCGTGGTCTGGATGCCTTAATATCTACTGAAGCTGTCAGTACACAAGGTAGTTCTACCATCAATGAGGTTGCCTTAGACCAGATTGAAGCGAATCCTAACCAACCACGTCGAGAATTCGACCCAGTTGCGTTGGAGGAGTTGGCGAATAGTATTCGTGAATTAGGACTCGTTCAGCCCATTACACTACGTCAGATAGATGATAATCGTTTCCAGATTATTGCTGGTGAGCGCCGTTGGCGTGCCAGCCAGTTGGCAGGTTTGAAGGCTGTTCCAGCCTACATCCGTACGATTAAGGACGAGAGCGTGATGGAGCTTGCACTGGTTGAGAATATCCAGCGTGAAGACCTAAATGCTATTGAGATTGCTTTGGCTTACGAACATCTGCTTGAAAAGAGTGGAATGACACAGGAACGTGTGGCAGAACGTGTGGGTAAGAGCCGTGCAGCTATTGCCAACTACCTCCGTTTGTTGAAGCTTCCTGCATTGGTACAGATGGGGCTACAAAAGAAAGAAATAGACATGGGACATGCTCGTGCATTGCTTTCTTTGGATAGCCCTTCACTGCAATTGAAACTCTATCGTGAGATTTTAAAGAACGGATACAGTGTTCGAAAGGTAGAAGGACTTTGTCAGCAACTCAATAATGGAGAGGATATACAGAGTGCAAAGAAGAAGATTTCAGCTCGCACTCGTCTTCCTGAAGAGTTTAATATCCTCAAACAGCGACTCTCATCATTCTTTGACACAAAGGTACAGATGAGTTGTAACGCAGATGGTAAGGGTAAGATTAGCATTCCTTTTGCATCTGAAGAAGAGTTACTTCACATCATGGAAGTGATGGATAAGATGAAGTAAGCTTTCCACTCTGAAAGATAAAGGTATTAGTAAGTATAAGATAAGCAAGTCTTCTGGTTTAGAAGAACTATTCACAAGCAATAGGAAGCCTCAACAAGACGCTGACTACAAAGCAAAGAATAAGTAACAAAACCTTCAAACCAGCAACTTAAGCAAGATAACGGGTAGTGATGAAGATGAATAATAGAATCCTCAAAGGACTGTTGATAGCCGGAATGCTCACCAGTATTACGGTCATGCAGGCACAAGATCTGCCCCATGACACGATAAAGGTGATGTATCCAGGCGACTCTACCATCGTTGATATACCTACTTCGCAAGATAAATATATAGAAGAGAAAGCTATCCTTACACGAGATGATGAGGGCAGACTCACATCTGTTATGCGGAAAGATAGTATTGGCATGGTAAAGAAGCAGGGGCGAGACTGGGCAAGTTGGCGTCCTAACCCTAAGCGTGCTTTGTGGCTTGCACTCGTCATACCTGGTGCGGGGCAAGCCTATAACCGTAAGTATTGGAAGCTACCAATCTTCTACGGAGGCTTTGTTGGCTGCGTCTATGCCATGACATGGAACAACCAGATGTATCACGATTATGCTCAAGCATACATGGACATCACGGATAACGACCCAACAACGCAGAGTTATAACAACTTCCTTCACCTTGGAGCTACTATCACCCCAGCCAATGAAGAGCGTTACAAGAACATCTTCAAACAACGCAAAGACCGCTATCGTCGCTGGCGTGACATGAGTATCTTTGCCACGATTGCCGTTTATGCACTATCGGTTATTGATGCGTACGTAGATGCTTCGCTATCCGACTTTGATATCTCAGATGACCTTTCACTGCACATTGCCCCAGCGGTCATATCAGATAAGAGTATCGCTACACCAAACAACCCTTTCCGTTCATCGGCAATTGGCATTGGATGTAGTCTGACATTCTAAGCAGCAGCGCACTGTATTTGCGCCAATTAAATCGGACAGAATGAGTAGAAAGAGATATATTGTTTCCTTCCTTATTACAACGGGAGCAACCTGCGGTCTATATGCACAACAACAGACTGTTGTCGATAACCGTGGTAAAGCTGTGAGTGTGATGATTCCTACAGCATCTGAGACGATGGCAGGATATGTTGATGTAGACTATGTAGATGATAAGTTCTATAATAGTAGCATACAAACAGGGTTCAGAAATACCCCCTCTACGAACGCAACAGAGCCTGAAAACAGCATGGAAATCATTGATCGTAAGATGCGTAATCTATCAGAAGTGATGACAATGACCTGCAATGAGGAGGTTAAGAAATATATTGATCGCTACACAAAGGCAGGACGCCAATCAACTTCCTATCTCTTAGGACGTGCACGTTACTATAACCCTATCTTCGAGGAAGCGCTGCGCTTCTATGGTTTACCCTTAGAGCTAAAGTATCTTCCTGTGATAGAATCAGGACTCAATCCCAATGCAACGTCACGTGTAGGAGCTGCAGGATTATGGCAGTTTATGGCAACAACGGGAAAACAATACGACCTTCAGATTGACAGTTATATTGATGAACGTCGCGACCCAGAGAAGTCGTCCTATGCAGCAGCACGTATGCTGAGCGACCTTTACAAGCAATTTGGTGACTGGACATTAGCTCTCGCTGCCTATAACTGTGGACCAGGACGTGTCAACAGTGCTATCACGAAGGCTGGTGGTGGGACTGACTTCTGGGCTGTCTACCAGCATTTACCAAAGGAGACACGTGGTTATGTACCTGCTTTCATCGCTGCTAATTATGTGATGAACTACTATGCTGATTACAACATCACACCTTTGTCAACAGAACTACCTAACCGCTGTGACACGGTCATCGTAGAAAAAGACGTTACTCTTGCTAAGGTAGCCAACGTTTTAGGTATGAATGTGGATGATTTGAAGACACTTAACCCACAGTATCGACAAGGTTTAATCAAGGCATTTGCAACCAATGGCGTAGCTAAGTTACGTCTACCTTATGAAATGATAGAGAAGTTCAAAAAATACAAAGACCAGATTTATCAGAACGAAACAACCAATGAAGAACCTAATATGACTATTGCGGCTACTCATATAAGCCAAAAAGGCATACTATACTAACAAGATACTTACACCTTATATATATAATGGGAGGATGCAGAATGGAAAAGGACAATATTGAAGTTAAGGAGATTGACTATGAGAAGATGGTAGATGATGCCTTTCAGCATCTCATCGACACCTATCTTGCTTCACGTCATCGAAAGAAAGTTGATATCATAACCAAGGCTTTTAACTTCGCACGACAGGCGCATAAGGGTGTGCGCCGACTATCGGGCGAACCTTATATCATGCACCCTATTGCCGTTGCTCAGATAGCTTGTGAAGAGATGGGACTCGGCGCAACAAGTATCAGTGCTGCTCTCTTGCATGATGTTGTAGAAGATACCGACTATACGGTGGAGGACATTGAAAATATGTTCGGTCCGAAGATAGCACAGATTGTTGACGGACTGACTAAGATTTCAGGTGGTATCTTTGGTGAGCAGGCTTCAGCACAAGCTGAAAACTTCAAGAAGTTGTTGCTCACTATGAGTGATGACATCCGTGTCATCCTCATCAAGATTTGCGACCGCTTACATAATATGCGCACCCTTGACTCGCAGCCAGCCAGCAAACAGTATAAGATTGCAGGTGAAACACTTTACATCTATGCGCCACTTGCTAACCGCTTAGGTCTAAATAAGATTAAGACTGAACTGGAAGACCTTAGCTTCCGCTACGAACATCCTGACGCATACGCCTCTATTGAGAAGAAACTCGCTTCAACACAAGCACAGCGTGACACCCTCTTTGAACAGTTCACAGCACCTATTCGTGCTGAACTTGACAAGATGGGATTCAATTATGAGATTAAAGCACGCATAAAGAGCCCTTATTCTATTTGGAATAAGATGCAGAACAAACACGTCACCTTTGAGGAGATATACGATATCCTTGCCGTCCGCATCATCTATAAACCGAAGTCACCTGATGAGGAAATCAACAACTGTTTCCAAATTTATGTGGCTATAAGTCAGATTTATAAGAGCCATCCCGACCGTCTACGCGATTGGGTGAACCATCCTAAGGCAAATGGCTATCAGGCATTACACGTGACTTTGATGTCTGCCAAAGACCGTTGGATAGAGGTACAGATACGTTCAGAACACATGAACGAATTAGCAGAACAGGGCTTTGCAGCACATTGGAAATATAAAGATGGTGGTGAGATTACTGAGGACGAGGGCGAATTGAACGAGTGGCTCAGTACGATAAAAGAGATTCTCGACGACCCACAGCCAGATGCTATGGACTTCCTCGATGCTATCAAACTCAACCTCTTTGCATCTGAAATCTTCGTCTTTACACCAAAGGGAGAGATTAAGACAATGCCTGCAGGTTGTACGGCACTCGACTTTGCTTTCCAAATCCACACTTTCCTTGGTAGCCACTGTATCGGCGCAAAGGTCAACCATAAGCTTGTACCATTGAGCCACAAACTCCAAAGTGGTGATCAGGTAGAGATTCTAACCTCTATGTCGCAACACGTCAATCCTTCATGGATTAACTTTGTCTCTACCGCTAAGGCAAAAGCGAAGATACAAGCTATCTTACGACGTGAGAGCCGTGAGTTGCAAAAGGCAGGTGAAGAACAGCTTTCAGCTTGGCTGAAGGCTCACGACCTTGAGATGACAACAGCCACACTGGATAAACTTTGTGAACTGCACGACCTTCGTAAGCATGACAGTCTTTTCCTTGCTGTGGGCAATAAGACCGTTATCCTTGGAGATACTGATTTGGACGAACTTCGTGGAAAGTCAAAGTCAGAGAAGACTGTTACTTCACGTGGCTGGCGTCGTTATGTTCCTTTCTTAAAGTCAAATGGCAAGAAGACTACTGAGTCAATCGAAGCAAAGAACACAGAATCTACCGAAGGCTTAATCGTTGTAACCAAAGAACTCAACAAAAAGAAGCCTATCTTTATCAACGAAGAAAACATACATCGCTATCTCTTCCCACATTGCTGCCATGCTATTCCGGGTGATGATATCCTCGGATATATTGACAACAAAAACCATATCGAGATTCATAAACGTGCTTGTCCTGTAGCTGCAAAACTGAAGGCAAGCTATGGTGGCAGAATCTTAGATGCCAAGTGGGATATGCACCATCAATTATACTTTGATGCAACGATTGAGATACATGGTATTGATCGTGGTGGTATGCTACACGACATCTCTGATGTTCTCTCCGACCAATTAGGTATTAATATCCGCAAGATAACCATTACCAGTGATAAAGGAATCTTTGGGGGAATCATTGAGATGCAAGTTCACGACCGAAAAGAAGTTAGATTCATTGTTGAGAGCATGAAGAATATCAAGGATATGCAGGAGGTGCAGGAGGTGCTTTGACATAGCGACCTCATTCCATCTCTTTTCCGAATGGGGGAGGAATAGTTTTTTTTCGTTAAAAGCATAGACAGGGAATAAGACTGAGGCTGATAGTATCCGGCAACAGCCGGCATTATACATCTGCAGTGACCGAGTCCCGATAAATATCAGTGCTGCCCGATGAACATTTGCCGTGCAAGGCAGCCATCAGCGTAATGCCGTATATGATAGCGACAGGAGTGGAACGGCCTTTTCTGCAGATGTGCTGATGCCCGGCACATCTTGTGTTGTCGGCAGACATCAGTCGTGTTGACGACCCGCTCCATGCCATATATTGTCTGGAGGGGAGCCTGCTTGTTGCCGGAGAAGAGCTGTGTGGGCAGAACTTATCTGAACAGGGGGGCTTTTCCGGAAACGATGCGGAATGGTCAGTTTAAAAGAAGTCATGGGAAATCTTGCGGTTTGAGTTTTATCGGACAGCATCAGATAAACATAAGTGCAGGAAAAGGGAATGTATGGTCTCGGTAATCCATCAGTCCCTCACGTCAAGCCCATGCGCTCTTCACGATAGCCATCTGCGCATTTAACGGAAGGGTCTGGAATATGCCGTTCGCCTGTAATCTGTTTTACAGGTAATTTCAGATGTTCTCTTTGAGTATGTATTTCTTTAAATCATCCTCAATGACTTTTGGAACGGCTTCTTTGCCCTCATAGGTCTTCATCATCTTACCTTGGTGGATGTATGCCAGAGTCTCGCAGATATCGGTCAAGGCAGAGATGATGTGAGAGGATATCAGGAATGTGCTTCCCTCTCTCTTTCTTTTGACTATCCAGTCTTTCAGTATGATGACACCTGCGACATCCAATCCGTTGAAAGGCTCGTCCATGATATAGAAGTCACACTTCTGCATCATCAGTGCCATGAGCATCAGACGCTTTTTCATTCCCAAAGAGTATTTCGACGGATAGCTGTTCAACGGAAGATGAAACAGCTTGTTGTACTGATTGATTTCTTCACCAGTACACGGAAGATGGGCAGCTTTCAGGCAGAATTCCAGAAACTCCTTGCCGGTAACCAGCGGGTAAAAGTAAGGCGTATCGGGCAGATAACCTATCCTGCAATGTTCTTCCATGATGACGTTGCCCTGATAATGTTCCAGGCCCGCAAGACACCTGAACAATGTGCTTTTGCCGGCACCGTTCTCTCCTACGATGCCATACACTTTACTTTTCTCTAACCGGAGGGTCATGCCATGAAGAATGACAGACGAGCCGTATTTCTTCCTTATATTGTTTATCTGAATCATGCTGAATATTTGCTGTAGACCATAAAAGATAACAGAAGGGTGGTGAACGCAGCCAAGGGAATCATCACGGTCTTCATATATCCTACGGCATCGACCATGAACAAAGCTGATAGCACAATCATGATTACAATCGGATTGTCTATTTTGAAATACCTGATAAGTTCCGACTGGAAAAGAAAGAGCGTGGCAAGGATATATATCATGACGACTTCTCCGATAACAAGAGCGTCAGCTTTGTGTATCAGGAGGATAGCGAAGAAGGGACATAGCAGTGCGAATGTATTCCCGACAGCATATATTGACTGTAAATGAATCATTCTCAAAGGGGAAGAGTAAAACATCAGATGGCTCTTCCTGACAGGCTGACAGATGAGGAATCCAAGCAGATATACGAAGAGCAGTAGTGTGGC
This sequence comes from Prevotella melaninogenica, assembly GCF_018128065.1. Classification (NCBI taxonomy): domain Bacteria; kingdom Pseudomonadati; phylum Bacteroidota; class Bacteroidia; order Bacteroidales; family Prevotellaceae; genus Prevotella; species Prevotella melaninogenica. The sequence goes on from NZ_CP072360.1 coordinate 1,719,981, forward strand.
ATAGGTGATATTGATATTATGGTACAGCAGCCCCATGCAGGATGATAATATCCCCAGCAGGTAAGGGATAAGCAGCGTCCTCATACTGCCGGCATACTGATAAGAGCCTTTCAGCAGGAAAGGATAAGTGAACATTGTGAACTGCAGCCGGGGTCTGGGCAACATAGGCAGGACAATCGCTATTGCCACACAGACGAGAAGTGGCACCCAATAGAGGCGGAGCGCACAGATAGCTATTAATGGAGTGGAAAGAAGGACATACTCTGCCATCAGCAGCCTCTTCTCACTTCCGTACAATATCTGCAGGAGTTCCCTGTCGCCTCTGCTATAATGGAATCCGGCCACGAGAGCGGCATCAACCAGTATGATATTCGTCTGCGGAGCCAATGACAGTATATAGAGCAATAAGCCTGCGACACACAGCAGAAGGACAGAGACGATTATTCCAAGTCCCTTCATCAGACGGTAAACGATTAGAAGCTGTAATTTCAGGAAATTCATGTGCTTTGACCAGATAGCAAGGAGTCGGATTCTACCTTGTCCTTTATGAACCATTACATTGATGAGACCAAGGAGTGAAGCCGTTGCAGGCTGTCTTCAGAATTTTGACAGTGAACCGCTTTCTTTACTCTTGATGATTAAGAATTTCAGACAGAGATACCCTAAGAGCAAGTATAATCCATCATTGCAGAGAATGACCGTCAGGGTATTCGGTGTCAAAGATGATCCACGGAGCAACAACTGCTGTATGGCCGCATTCGCCTCTGCAAAGGGGAACAGCAACGTGAGTGCTGTCTTGGAAGAGATAAAGACTGCCCCGTAGGTCAGGATACCAAAGACGATGGAGGATACCATGCTGTAGAATGACGATATGCTCTTGTATTTTAATGCCAGTGAGGCGCACATGATTCCCAGACCTATAAGGGAGAAGATGGATATGAGAAACAGCGGAAGTACAGAGAGCCATTGGATGAAAAAAACCGCTTGCACGGAAGGGACCAGAAGAACGCAGATAAACAGTGTGAGAACGGACTGGATGATGGTAATCACACTTGACACAAGCCCCTTGACCAGAAGTAATGTAAAGAAAGATCTTGAATTGAGATACAGCTGTTCTATTGTTCCCTGGACAGTCTCCGACACGATGGAATCCACCACGGAGATGAAAGAGTTGTTGGCGATGAGCCAGATCATGAACGAGCAGATAAACGCCCATGTCTTGACCTCTGGTTTGCCCCGGAGGAGGACATGGGAGAGCAATACCATGAGCACAGCCCAGAAGAGAATATTGAACAGCGTGTTGAATTTATACCTGAAAGTCAATTTGATGGATTTGACAAACTCTGCCTTCAAAAGTCCCCAGAAATATATCATGATGAATCAGTTTAAATAAAAATCTTTTAGGTTCTCTCCTTCTATTTCCACGCTTGTCACCTCGTGTCCTTTTTGGTTCAGTCTGTCGATTTCCTTGCCCAATAGGAGTGCAGTGGTGAGAAGTCTGATTGTACAATAGAGGTCGTGCCGTTCCAGAATTTCATATCTGGCGGCCTGTAACTTGTCAATATCGGGATGCAGGATTTTAAGGATGAAAGAGTTGTCGAAGTTCACTGTATCTTCTTTCCTTTTCATGACTCCGTCTTGCAGCTTGAATATCTGCCGGGCGGTGCGTTCTATGAAGTTAAAGTCATGAGAAGTCATGATGATCAATCTGTTTGAAGTGATTTCCGGGGATGACAGGAAACTGCTCAGCCCGAATGCACTCTCAATGTCCAGCCCAAGGGTCGGCTCATCAAGGAATACGACGGGGGTGTTCATGCTCAGCGCACAGATGATGGCGACCTTTTGCTGCATCCCGCGAGACAGATTCTCTACCAGCTGATTCCTTTTGTCGTATAATCCTAATTCGTTGAGGAGTTCCTTGCTCTGACTACTTACGGCATTGAACGGGATGCCACGCACGGCGGCGAAATACTTTATGTTTTCCCATGGCGTCAGCTTGTAGTAGATGTTCCGGCTGCCTTCAGACAGCAGCGCAAAGGTCCTGTTCTTTTCTTCCTTGCTCATTGTCTGGAGGTCTTTCCCGAAATATTCTATCTTCCCCTCTTCATAATCCAGCAGGTCTGTGCAGGATTTGATAAAAGTCGTCTTGCCTGCTCCATTCGATCCCAGGATGGCGACAACGCCTTTCTCCAAAACGATATTCACATCTTTCAGGACCTCATTCCTATTGGATGAGGTCCTGAAAGTCTTTTTCAAATGATGCACGGAAAGTGCAGTTGTATTATTCATATACCTCAAGTATTTCTTGTCTGATATTTTGAGAAGCTTGATTAATACAATCCTGGAGTTTATACATGCCTTTTGTCAGACAATCATTAGTTAATTTACAATCTGAACATTTAGGACATAAAGGGATAAATAAATCTTTGAATATATTTTCATCAGAAATATCGGCTTCAATCTTATCATTGTACTTTTGATGTTTAAGGCTATATTTGTGTTTAATCCGATAATTTAGAATTTCTTTTATAGCCTGATAATATTCTTTGTTTGACACAAAGTCAAGAGACACAAAATCATTAAGATACGAGATAGCTTCTTTGTATCTTTTCAATTTAATGCTAATTAAAGTCAAAAGATAGCTAATAGGAATATTACTATAAATACTGTCAGATTTGAAATCTATATCCAGCAATTAGTCCTGCCGCAGCTAAAGCTGCTCTTTTGCCCTCATTGGCTTGGCTAGCAATTGAATTTAAAAATAGTCTCATAAGCTTTAATTTTAAAAGTTATTTTTAATTATTTCAAAGCGATACAAAGTTATTGTTTAAAATCTATGATACAATAAATTTCCGTTTATTTTAATTATAATTAACCAAATTGTTTGGGTTACACGCAAATAAGTAATAGATTGTTATTCAATCATGCTTGAATATCACTTTCTTCGCTTTTCTCTTATATCTAAAGTCCTGGGGATATTGTTTGTTCTATGTTTTACGATTTTTTCTGTTTAACCTCAATTCCGGTAACTATTCAGCGATAACCAATATATACAGTGCATATCAATTTTTCAAACCTTAAAATAAGGCTTGAATCGCATTATATGGAGTTTTGTCGTGCTTCTTAGCTGTTTCTACAATCGAATGAAGTTCAAGAAAAGCGTCTGCTCCGAAGTCAGAACGAAATGTACACGAGTTCTTTAGTTTGATTTTTAGCTTGCGTATTCCCCGTTCGCTCCCATTATTATCCGATGGTATCATCGGATTTTCAAGGAAATTGAAAATGTAATCTCTGCATTTGACTATGCCTTTTTTGAACGTAATGAACTTTTTACCAAGCCCCTCTATATTCTGTTTGAGCAGATTGTCTAAACGTCGGGTCCATGACACCTTGTCTATAACGTCGTTTGGATTGGTATTTCGCTCGTGAATGGCTTCACGGAACAGATTGGTTACTTTCCCAGACCACTCTTGCTCAGTGTTCAACTCTGAGAGATATTGCAGTTCGCGGAGTAAGTGAGCAAGGCATACCTGATGATTGAGAAAATGGAGTGCAAAGTATGCGCTATGGCGGTCGGTAACGGCAGTCATTCGTTCCAAGCTATCGCCAAATTTGTCTGCTAATACCTTCGATCCTCTTCCATCAGCACGGAAAAGCAATGTGTAATAAACAGTCTGTGCAATCCATGCCCAGTCGAGTCTTTTGTTACAGTACAAGCCGCTCTCATCGAAACCAACAACTGCTGCTGACTTGATATATTCTTTAATCTTATCAATCACAGGTTGCGCATTTCTCTTTGCCTCATTTACCCAGTTCACCAGCGAGCCTTCGCTTGGAGTGAGACCAAATACCTCACGCAAAAAACTTGCTATGCGACCGTAAGGAAGAAATTGCACGACACTCAGATAAACCACCAGAGTCTTTACGCTTGAATCATATACCACGTTGTTTGACCGCCGTCTCGGTACCGTCCGAATACGTTCACCACAGTTCTTGCATATCATCACATAGTGTCGGATTTCCTTGATTACGGGCTTCAACTCAGGAATGGAAATAACTTGCGTCACATAATCAAGCACACGTTCTGCATCTGATAAAGATTCTCCGCAACGAGTGCAATAGTTGGGTACCTCATCGATTATCTCGTCAGGTATGGAAGAGCAAGACAACTTATGCCCATCATGTCCCTTTTGTCCTCCCGGCTTCTTACCACTTGGCTTACGGAGGCTTCGCGTTCTTCTGATAACCTCATCCTTTATACGCTCCTTGCTTGGCGGAGTACTGCTGTTATTAGAGTTCTTGTCAGGGTTTTCATACTTGGACAAGCGTTCCCGTAAGTTTGTAAGTTCCGTATCTTTCTTGCGGATTTGGAGGTTCAGAGCATTTATGTTACGGTTCAATTTGACATTCTCGGCATACTGCTGATTGACAGTTTCACGCAACAATCGCATCTCTTCCGTCATATCTTGTAATACTTTTGATATGTCCGTAACTTGCTCTTTCATAGGCGTAAAGGTACAAAGAAAATCTGAAATACGCAAGAAAAAATGAGCATCTTTATAGCCTTTATACGAAGATTTTAGAGGAGAGAATACAGACTGGACAATACCGCTGAATAGTTACGAAGGATGATTATATCGTGAATTCAACAAGCAAGCGCAAATTTACTTAATTTGTTCGTAAAAGCACTCATGCGGTGTTTTAAATTCGAACTTCAGCCGATATATGGAGTGATAAAGTTTACATCTGCAAGAGGAACTTCAATATAACAGATACAATTTATTATTAACGTGCGGAGGCTCCGCACACATGGTGCGGACGGTAAACACCAATGGTGCGGATGGTAGGCACCAGTCGCTTAAGTGGTTTAAATGCGTACAAAAATCTACTACTCTTAAAGCGTTAGGTAGCGTCTTTCCTTAAACCTTTTGACTTCTACGTGATGATTGAATGAATCTTGAATGCTCTGGCGCCATTACTATATACGAAACGATTCACCTAAAACAAATTTTGCTGTCATTAGTGTCATTCTAAGTAGCCACCTAACTCATTCTTCTGCAGTAGCCTTGCATGAAATGTTAAAAGTGACAGCAACTTAAAACAAAACTATTTTTATAAGATATGTAATTGTTTTGTTCTTGTATTATAATGGTCCTTATCACTCCATATATATCAGAAGAACCTTATCTAAAATGACAAAATCAATTTCTATTCATAGAGAAAAGCAAATAAATACCTATTTTTGAGTATTGTAGAGTTAGTGGATTCGTCCTATCTTTGCAAATCATGGACTTCACGAATAGGATAATAGCGTCTATTGTATTTTGCGGACTAAGTATCAATGGTATTGCACAGACACTTACAGGTTGTGTTGTTGGCAAAGATGATCGTAAGCCTATCGCCTACGCAACAGTCACATTGAAGGAGAATCGCTTATACGCTTTTACGGACGAAAAAGGTTGTTTCACGATAAAAAACGTACCGAAAGGAAAGTGTACAGCGGTGATTTCTTGTCTTGGTTATGCAGAACAAACAATAGTTGTCACCATTAATGCTGATGGTGCCACACTCAACGTGCGCCTTGCCGAAGACAATCTTCAACTTGATGAAGTACAAGTTGTTGCGCATCGAAAGAAGGATGAGATAACCACTTCTTACACCATTGATCGTAAGACATTAGACAATCAACAGATAATGACTTTGGGCGATATTGCTCAGCTTTTACCGGGTGGTAAGAGTGTGAACCCTTCTTTGATGAATGATAGCAAATTGACTTTGCGAAGCGGTTCATCAGAGCGAGGCAACGCGTCGTTTGGTACAGCCATAGAAGTGGATGGCGTTCGACTTAACAACAATGCTATGATGGGTGAAACAGCTGGTGTGAGCACACGGGGGGTAAGTGCTTCTAACATTGAAAGTGTGGAAGTTGTACCCGGTATTGCCTCCGTTGAATACGGCGATCTCACCAACGGTGTAGTAAAGGTAAAGACACGCAGAGGTAGTTCACCTTTCATCTTAGAAGGAAGTATCAATCAGCACACCCGCCAAATAGCCCTTCACAAAGGATTAGACTTGGGCAAGAATACAGGACTCATCAATTTCTCCCTTGAGCATGCACGCTCTTTCTCGGATGCTGCATCGCCATACACTGCTTATCAGCGCAATGTGCTATCACTGCACTATATGAATGTCTTTATGAAGAAGACACTGCCTCTGACCTTAGACATCGGTCTGAATGGAGGCATGGGAGGTTATGATTCAAAGGCAGACCCTGACCGCAACTTGAACAGTTACTATAAGGTTAAGGATAATAATGTGGGTGGTAATGTGCGCCTTGACTGGTTGCTGAACAAGTCATGGATAACCAACCTTAATTTTACAGCAGCCTTCACCTACGCTGACAAACGCTCAGAAAGTTATAGCAACGAGAGTAGTAGTTCTACACAACCTTATATCCACACCTTGACGGAGGGATATAACATTGCTGAAGACTACGATAAGAACCCTTCTGCCAACATCATCCTTGGTCCTACGGGTTATTGGTATCTACGTGGCTTTGGCGACTCAAAGCCATTCACCTATAGTTTGAAGCTAAAGGCTAATTGGAACAAATCATTTGGAAAGTTCCGCAATCGCCTACTTGTTGGTGCAGAGTGGACCAGCAGTAAGAACAAAGGAAAGGGAACATACTACGAGAATATGCGCTATGCACCAACATGGCGAGAATATCGTTTTGATGCCCTTCCCGCTTTGAACAATATGGCACTCTATGCCGAGGATAAGCTCTCAATGGCTATCGATACCAAACAGAATGTTGAACTGACAGCAGGTGTGCGTGAGGATATCACCTCGATTCTCGGCTCAGAGTATGGAACAGTGGGTAGTCTTTCACCACGACTGAATATGCGCTATATGCTTCGCTTCGGACAAGAAAGTTGGGTAAACAGTCTTAGCTTACATTCAGGATGGGGCAAGAGCGTGAAACTTCCAAGTTTCCAAGTACTCTACCCTTCTCCATCTTATCGTGACATGTTAGCTTTCTCATCTACGAGTGATGCTAACAACCGCTCGTATTACGCTTATTACACCTACCCTTCAAAGGCACAATACAATGCTGCTTTGAAGTGGCAACACGCCAACCAGTGGGATTTAGGTATGGAGTTAAGAACAAAGATTGCTGATGTCAACTTGTCGTTCTTCCATAGTAAGGTATTCAATCCTTACATGGCGACGAATGTTTACTCACCTTTCACATATAAATACACATCACCTGCTAAACTTCAAGCGAGCGGTATTGATGCGGCTAATCGACTCTTTGCGATTGACCCACAGACAGGTATTGTGACTGTGAGCGATGCCAGTGGTGCAAAAAAACCAGTTGTACTCGGTTATGACGAGCGCAACACCTACGTTACCAATACAAAATATGTGAATGCTGACCCATTGAGTCGCTATGGCTTAGAATGGATTGTAGACTTCAAACAGATTAAGGCTCTCCGCACACAGGTACGTGTAGATGGTAAGTATTATCATTATAAGGCACAGGACGAAACACTCTTTGCGGATGTACCTGTAGGTCTGAACACACGCCAATCAGACGGAAAGCTCTATCAGTATATTGGTTATTATCGTGGTGGTGCAGCTACTTCAACCAACTATACCGCCAATGCTTCACCATCAAATGGCTCTGTTAGTGGGCAGGTAGATGTGAATGTCACATTGACGACACATATACCAAAGATTCGACTCATCATTGCTTTGCGTATGGAAAGTTCACTTTATACTTACAGTAGAGCTACCAGTAGCCGAGGATATGTTGTGAATAGTGGGAATGAATACTTTGGTGAGCCATATAATGGTAAGACAAAGAACCAGACAGTAATCGTCTATCCAGAGTATTATAGCACATGGGATGCACCAGAAACATTGGTTCCTTTTGCTGAAAAACTACGTTGGGCAGCAACGAATGACAGAGGATTATACAACGACCTGACACAGTTGGTTGTGCGAACAAACTATCCTTACACGTTGAATCCAAATAAGCTGAGCGCCTTCTGGTCGGCTAATTTAAGTGTAACAAAAGAAATTGGCAAACACGTATCTATATCGTTCTATGCCAATAACTTCTTCAACACACTTGCTCAAGTACACTCTTCCCAGACAGGACTTGAAACGAGTCTCTTTGGTAGTGGGTATGTACCGAGCTTCTATTACGGACTTTCATTAAGATTAAAGATATAATGAAAAAGATATTTAGTTTACTTGCAGTATGCGTGATAACGCTGTTAGTTTCGTGCGCTGACTATGACGAAGGACTTGAAGTAGTCAACTTTGATGTGAAGTTAGAATTCCCAAGCACTTATGATGGCTCGTATGAAGGATTGCGCGTGGAGTTACAAGATGCGGTGGCAAGTACCTTTGTTGATAGCACAGATACACAAGGAGTGGCTCACTTCAGCGTTCCTTCCGGCTTGTATAAGGTCAGCAGTTCTGCAAGAAAGGAGACCACAGACTATCGCTACTTCTTCAATGGTGCCAAGTCGCAGGTGGTCGTTGCCGTAGACTCTCCTCGCATAGTAACCTTACCATTAGTTATGTCGAAGAAACGAATTGTGAATTAAAAGAAAAATAAAGATAGTATAAATTAAAAACAATGTTTATGAAGAAAATAAGTTTTATAGGGCTTATCGCTTTGGCACTGTCGTTCATACCCCTTAGTGGCTTTGCACAGACAGTACAAGAGAAGATAATCACCTACCTTGTCTTGACCGAAACGAATGGAACAAAGACCGAGTTTGCTTTGAATTCATACCCTGTTATAACCATAGAGGCTAATGACCTTGTTATTACTTGTGAGGGTAAGAAGTTATCAACAGCACTGACAGGAGTACAGGACTACCATTTCATTGAGAAGAAAGTTACAACAAGCATCAGTAGCGTTCCTGCAAATGACCCCAAAGGTGAGACAACAACTCCAAGTTTCTCATTCAATAATGCTGAGGTAAGTGGGTTGAAAGCAGGCGCAAGGGTTGTCATTTACAATCTTAATGGTACACAAATCAGCTCTGTAACAGCAGATGGGGAGGGACGAGTTACCCTTGACCTCTCGTCTTTACCAAAGGGTGTCTACATCCTTCGCACACCTACCAAGAGCTTTAAGTTTATGAACAAGTAAGAATAACATTAGAAATTAAATAGAAAAGATATGAAGAAAATATTACTTCTCCTTGTTGCTGTATTTGCTTTTGTCAGCAACATTAACGCACAAACATGGAATATGGTTGTGACACATAACGATGGTACTGTCCAAGTTATCAAGGCTTCAGATGTAAAGAACGTTACTTTCCAACTACCTGATCAGAATGCTGACCAAGTTATCATTAAGGAACTGTACACAACAGGTGTACCAGACGATAAAGACCCCAAGAAGTTCTTCCAATCTGACAAGGGTTTTATCCTCTACAACAATGGTGGTAAGACAGCGGTAATCAGCAACTTGGCTATTGGTATATTAGATCCATACAATGCACATGCTGCAAATGCATGGTATAGTGCAAGTGCGACAGAGCCATCTTATGTATCACAGGGATGGGTTCCAGCAGCTTGTGGTATATGGTACTTCCAAAATTCATTGGTGATTGAACCTTACTCACAGGTTGTTATTAACTGTATGGGAGCAATAGATAACACCAAGACCTATTCAAAGAGCGTTAACTATGCCAACAAGGACTACTATACAATGTATGATCCAGAGTCTGGTTTCAATAATACATATTATTATCCTACACCAGCTGATGTCATCCCAGCAAGCCATTATCTTAAAGCCGTAGAGTTTGGGCAAGCCAATGCTTGGCCACTTAGTGTATCTTCTCCATGTTTCTTTATCTTCCAAACAAAGGGTACAACACCTGCTGCTTTTGCAAACGATGCAAGCAATATCGTTTATGCACCGGGCAAACCACAGACAAAAGTTTTTGCTGTATTGAAGGTTCCTACAGACTGGATTCTTGATGGTGTTGAGGTTTATCAGGATATTAAAGAGAGTAAGAGTAAAAAGCGTTTCGGCTCTGACGTGGATGCTGGTTATGTGAAGCAGACTATCAAACTTGGTCACAGTGTATACCGCAATGTGGATGCTGAAGCAACTAAGAAGATTGAAGGCAATACAGCTAAGTTGGTCTACGACTACAAGTATGGTACAGACCCAAGTGGTATCGATGCTGAAGCATCTATGAAGAAGGGAGCAAAGATTGTCTACATGGACACTAACAACTCTACTGCTGACTTCCACGAGCGCAAACAGTTCTCACTTAGAGACTAATAATACAGAAGGTAAAAGAACATAACCTGTAAGATGAGATATAGGTTCATGACACTTATACTGGCTGGAGCATCCCTCTCTACCAGCCTCAACGCACAGGAGCAGGCTAAGGATAGTCTGCTCCATCGTGATTTTAGCTTCGTTGCCAACAGCGATGCATGGCTGAGAAGTGACAATGCTGCAGCCTTGGCACGATTTAAGACTAAAAACATTTCTTTGGCTGAAGCGTATGTGCAGTATGGCAAGGGAGGCTTTGTCAACTATGACGAGTCGCCACGTACCGTGCAAGCGGGTGCCAACGTGTCTTCATTCTATCGTTTGACGGACAGGATTGTCCTATTGGGAAGTATGCGTTATGACAACTTCTCTGGGCGCAACATGACAGGTTCAGCATTCATACAGACCCAACGTCTGCCCTTTGATATCGTAGAAGACTCGCTAAACCATGCTGGCACAAAACATCGTGACACCTATAATCTTATGGGCGCATTGTCTTGGGAGATATATAAAGGACTTGCCATTGGTACAAAGGTGGACTTCACTGCGGCAAATGTTGCTAAGTATAAGGATTTAAGACATAAGACAAAGCTAATGGATTTAGCCCTCACTACTGGCGTCTATATACCATTACAGCCTTTTAGTCTTGGTCTTGACTATACTTACCGACGGAACACAGAAAGCATAATCTTTAGTACCTACGCTTCAAATGCACAGGAGTTTACATCTTATATCAACTATGGACCGTGGATTGGTAAGACTGAACCCTTCAGTAGTTCGGGCTTTACAGACAGCAATAGGGAGCAACCGATGCTCAATGAATATCATGGTTTAGGACTACAATTTAGCTGGGACATCCTACCGAATCTCTCATGGTTTAACAACTTTGGCGGTACATATCGCAAAGGTTATTACGGCAGGAAGTCACCCTATACGATAGTTCACTCCGATCATCATAGCAACATCTATGACTATCAGACACACCTATCTTTGAAACTCGACAAGCAGGTACATCATCTTTATTTCAGCTTTTCAAGTGAGAATCTTGTCAACGAGATGAATGCTTATCGCTCTAACAAAAACGAACAAGGGGCATACTTCTATCAATATCTTGACCCTGTGAAGAGTGCTAACAAGGCTTGGAACGATGTGCATCTTGGCTATACTGGCTATTATGGCGTTATAAACGAGTTACCTCTCTGGACGATAGAAGCGGGCGCTAACCTCTCTCATCGCAAGCAGACTGGCTACAGCTACCCTTACCTCCGACGTCAAGACATCCACACAACAGAGGCTTATACAAGTCTTACACGTAACCTCCTTTTCCGAAAGGGAGTACTTTCACTACAAGCTGGCTTTGCCTACAAGAAGGGAAAGGGTGATGCTTTCGAGGAAGGAACATTGACACAACCTTCTGACAAGCAGAATGGATTCCCAACGATGGACGTACTAATGTATCGTGAGTATAAGTATCTTACAGACCCGCAATACTCCCTCCTGCTTGGCATTAAGTATGCCTTTGTACTTCCGGGAACAAAGATGAAGACGTACACTGCCTTTGACTTCACCCATCGTCACACCAATGACGGAAATGCTTACCTTGTAGGTAGGAACTATTCAACGGGCAGACTGAATATTGGTTGTACGTTCTAACAGTCTTACTATTGGTCCGCACGAATGGTGCTAAGCGTTCGCACGAGTGGTGTTAAGTATCCGCACCACTCGTGCGGAGCACTTAAAAGAACGCAATATGCTATTAAGACGAAAGCAAATAATCGTTAGTGAGACAACACACTACCCTAAATAACATTCAAACAGACAGAGAAGAATAATTAAAAGAATCAATCACATATTATGTTAATAAACAAAAGAATCATCAATGCGCTTGTGCTCCTGCTCCTCGTGACAGGTGCTATGGCGCAGAATGTCAGTACCGACAACAGCTTCCGTATAGGTAAGTTGAAGAACGGTATGACTTATTACATACGCCACAATGCCAAAGAGAAAGGGATAGCCGACTTCTACATTGCACAGCGTGTGGGGAGTATTCTCGAAGAACCTAACCAAAGAGGCTTGGCTCACTTCCTTGAACACATGGCTTTCAATGGTAGTAAGAACTTCAAGAATACACCTACCTCACCAAGTATCGTTCACTGGTGTGAGGCACATGGTATTAAGTTCGGTACCAACCTTAATGCTTACACCTCGATTGACGAAACCGTTTACAACGTCAGTTCCGTACCTGTAAAGCAGGATTCAACTATCGACTCTACCCTACTTATCCTCCACGACTGGAGTCATTACTTGGACCTTGAGGACAAAGAGATAGATAAGGAACGTGGTGTTATCCACGAAGAGTGGCGTACACGCCGTGCAGGTATGGCTTCACAACGTCTAATGGAAGAGGCGTTGCCAATTATCTATCGTGGAACAAAGTATGAAGACTGTCTGCCAATCGGCAAGATGGAGATTGTAGACAGCTTCCCTTACAAGGCTCTTCGTGACTATTACCACAAGTGGTATCGCCCAGATTTGCAGGCTATCATCGTTGTGGGCGATATTGACGTAGACAAGATGGAACAGAAGATACAGTCTATCTTCTCAGCTATCCCAATGCCCGAGAATGCTGCTCGTCGTGAATATTTCCCAGTAAGCGACAACGACAAGATGATTGTGGCTTCGCTGAAAGATTCTGAACAGCCTATCATGCTCGTTACACTTTATATGAAGCGTGAGGCTACACCAGATGCAGAGAAGTCTACTGTGAAGTATCAGCGAGACGGATATGTTGACGACTTGGTCTCTTATATGATTGGCGAACGCCTCAACGAGATGCAGGACAAGAATCCAAAACCTTGTTTGAGTGCTTCTGCACGATTGGGACAATTCTTAATTAGCCGTACAAAAGATGCTTTTGTTCTTTCTTTCGGTGCTCGTCAGGAAGATGTAAAGGGTTCATTTGATGCAGCTGTGGGAACAATTGAGCAGATTCGCCAGCATGGGTTTACTCCTTCAGAACTCACTCGTGCCAAAGCCTTCCGCCAGAAGGTGATTGACCGCCAATACAATGAGCGCAACGACCGTCGCAATTCATATTATGTGCGTCGTGCTAAGCAGAACTTCCTCGATAATGAACTCATCACCACCGAAGCATACGACAAACAACTCGACGACCAGTTCTTTAATGAGGTGACACTCGACGAGGTGAATGCTGCTATGCGTGAAGCTATCACGAATAAGAATCAAGTGCTTGTTGTCTATTCTCCAGACAAAGCAGGCGTAAATGTTCCCTCAGATGCGCAGTTTGAGCAAATGGTTCTCGATGCACAGGCAAAGACCTATCCTAAGTATGTTGAGAAGAAGTTGGACGATAAACTTATAGAGACGTTACCGAAGAAGGGACGTATCAAGAGTGAGAAAGCAGGCTTGCACGGAACAACGGAAATCACACTGAGCAATGGTGTGAAAGTTTACTTCAAGAAGACCGACTATCAGAAGGATGCTGTGACACTGAACTTCTTTGCAGAAGGTGGTTCTTCCCTCTATCCTGTTAAGGACTTGATCAACACGCAGTTTATCTCAGCTGCTGTAAAGGAAGGTGGTGTAGGACGTTTCAGTGCAACAGAACTCAATAAGTTCTTAGCTGGCAAGACCGTTCGTATCAACGCAGGTGTAGGCAATGAAACACAGTCTATCAGCGGTAATTCATCTATCAAAGACATCCGTACACTCTTTGAACTTACTTACTTGTATTTTACGAACTTACGTCGTGATGACCAAGCTTTCCAGTCAGAGCTCAACCGTATGCGCTCTTTCCTCACCAACCGTGAGGCAAGTCCTAACGTTAGCTACAACGACTCTATCGCTGCCATCGTTTATGGTAATTCGCCACGTGTACAACCACTCAAGGCTGCATCACTTGACAAGGTAAGCTATGACCGTGTTCTCGAGATTTACAAGGAGCGCTTCAGCAATGCCTCTAACTTCAAAATGATCGTCATGGGTAACATTGACATCGCTCAGTTGCGCCCTCTCTTAGAGCAATACATTGCTTCACTGCCATCAACAGGCAAGAAGGAAACCTTTGCGAAGACCTATCCTGACGTGCGCAACTGCAACGAGACCCACCGCTTTGAAAAGAAGATGAAGACGCCATTGGCACGTGTAACCGTCTTCTACACATGGGACGAACCTTACACAGCTAAGACTGATTTGGAACTCGACGTCTTCAAGCGTGTATTGTCTATCGCCTATACCGACTCTGTCCGTGAGGAGAAAGGTGGAGTGTATGGTGTGAAACTACAGCAGAGTTTGAACGCAACAAGCAACCCTCACGCCATGTTGAAGATTGCCTTTGATACCGACCCAGACAAATATAATATGGTTATGCCAATCATCACAAAGCAGATTGAGCATATTGCCAACAAGGGTCCAGAGGCAGTAAGTCTGCAGAAGGTGAAGGAATACCTCTTAAAGCAGTACGACCAATCTTCTGTTACCAATGACTACTGGCTCTACGTGATATACAACCAGTTGCGCCACGGAGTTGACTTTGACAAGGACTACAAGGCTACTGTGCGCAACATCACAGCTGCCGACATCCAGCGTATTGCCCGCAACCTTATCAAGAGCAACCGCCGAATAGAAGTGACAATGCAGTCTGAAAAGGAGAAGTAAATCACTTTGCTTTTTGGTAGTAGAAAACCTTAATCATGTGAGCAACTTGTAATACCAAAAATAAATTTAATATTAATTTTTCTTGCCTCCCTACGTTTCCTATAACATAAGGGAGGCAAGTCTTCATTTTATAGGTAGACTAAAAGGACTTTTACCAAAAGAAGGAAGAACACTCCAATTTGAGTAGAATATTAAGCCAAATTATATGATACTTGTTATTCTCTGAATAACTCTTTGAAATATACTTTCGTTGCTTACAAGTATGAAAGCAGTACCTGTCATTCCACTAATAATTTTATACCTGCAATCCAGCATACTTACCTGTGCCGTGAATACGCTGCCAGTTTCCGTTTGTAAGGGTATATGCGATGTGGCTGTTATTACACCATTTGCAACTCCGTATGTTTCCGCATCGTAACCCTCAAATTCGATGTTTGCCGTCATTCCTCTTGCTATCGTATTCACATATTTGTATGGAACGGTTATTGTGCCTTGACGGGCATTTGTCATCTGTACCCTTGCACTGATGGTCTCGGGATAAGGTATAAAATATGCGCCTGTCAACAGTCCCAATATCACAATGGTGATGATTGTGATACCATAACGGACAATCCTTGACGGTATCTCGCCAATGATATGCCTTACTTTCTCGCTGCGGAGTTCTATCTTGTTGTCTGCCATAATCTTCCTTTCTGCTGTTAGTTGCCCAATTCCAATTGATTCTTTACAAGGTTATAGTATGCACCTCGCTTTGCCGTGAGTGCTTCGTGGTTGCCAATTTCTACCACCTTGCCTTTATCCAATACCACTATTTGATCAGCATTCTTCACCGTACTTAATCGGTGCGCTACGATAACCACCGTCTTACCTTTGTAGAACTCATCCAGATGTTCCACAATCATACGCTCGTTGTTGGCATCAAGCGAGTTGGTGGCTTCATCAAGGAAAATGTAGTCGGGATTCTTATATACTGCTCTTGCTATCAGTATGCGCTGTTTCTGTCCCTGACTCAATCCCACACCATCGCGACCTATCTTGGTGTTGTATTTTAAGGGCAGTCCCATTACATAATCGTGAATACAAGCAATCTCTGCAGCCGTCTGCAATCGCTGTTTATCTATCTCATTATCATCTACGGCTATATTGCGAGCTATCGACTCTGAGAATATCACACCGTCCTGCATAACAACACCACATTGTCTGCGCCACCACTTCTTATTGAGCGTATTTACACCTGTTCCGCCAATGGTGATTTGCCCTTCCAATACGGGATAATAGCCCAACATAAGTTTGATGAGGGTGGTCTTTCCGCTACCCGACGCTCCGACAATGGCAGTTACCTTACCTTTGGGGATTGTGAGGCTTACATCATCAATGATGGTTTTCAGTGCGTGTGGGTCGTATTTGAAGTTTACGTTTTCAAGGTCTATGCCCTTATCCTCTTCTTTCACAGAGGTTTCCAATCCTTGCTTTCCGTTCTCATCGTCCATACGGTGGATTTCGTTGATGCGTTCAAGGCTTATCTTTACATCTTGTATGGAGTAGAAGAAACTCATCAGCTGTTCCACGGGCGAGTTAAGCTGACCTATGATGTACTGTACGGCAAGCATCATACCCAGTGTGAGTTGTCCGTGAATGACGGCTGTTGCTGCCACCACCGTGATGACGATGTTCTTTAGTTCATTGATGAAGATGCCGCCTGCCTCCTGTGTCTGCTGGAGTTTGAGGGATTTCATCTGCACCCCAAAAAGGTCTGCCTGCACGTCTTCCCATTCCCAGCGTCTTCGCTGTTCACAGTCTTGGAGCTTTATTTCCTGCATGGAGGTGATAAACTCGTAAGTTTTATTGTTGTTGATAGCTTGTTGCTCAAAAGTTCGTAGTCGAGAACCTTTCTACGTCTTAGGAAGAGAGCAAGCCAACCGCCATAAAGCAGGCTGCCGAGCATGAAAATGGCAAAGATAAGCCAATTATAGGATAGCAGTACGATGCTGAACACCACAAAGGTGAAGAGTGAGAATACGATACTGAGCGTCTGTTGCGTCAGAAACGTGTTCACCCTACTGTGGTCGCCCATGCGTTGCATAAGGTCGCCCATCAATTTGGTATCGAAGAACGACATTGGCAGCTTCAAAAGTTTGATGAAAAAGTCGCTTACTAAAGAAATATTGATACGCAAAGAGATATGTAGTAAGAGCCAACGACGGATAAAGTCGATGGCAGTACGGCTAACCGTGAGCATCAGTTGTCCTAAGAGTATCAGCCATATAAAGCCAATATTTTGGTTTTTGATGCCCACATCCACGATGGATTGAGTGAGGAAAGGTAGAATGAGTTGTAACAGGCTACCCACGAGCAAGCCCAAGACAATCTGCCCGAAGTATTTGCGATATTGCTTGATGTAACCAAAGAGGAACTTAAACGAGCGTTCCTCTTTCAGTTCTTCTTCTATCTTTTTCTCATAAAACGCAGGTGTGGGTTCCAAGAACATGGCAATGCCTTTTTCCTCACCACCCGATTGTGTACTTACCCAGTGCTTCTTAAACTCCTCAAGGTTGTACTTGATAAGTCCTTTCCCGGGGTCTGCAATGTAGAATGTCTTTCCCTTCTTAACCTTGTACAGTACTACAAAGTGGTTTTGGTTCCAGTGGAGAATACAAGGAAGTGATTTGGATAATTCTTCCAAATCAGAAAGTCCACACAAACATTTAAACCCCAAATGTTCAGCTCCAAATTTAAGCGTTGCCAAAGAAATCCCTTCTGTTCCTTCTTGACAAAGTTTTTGGAGATAATCAGGTGTTAGACAAGCCCTATAGTATTTACAAATCATTTGCAAACTAGTTATACCACAAAGCAGAGAGTCACGTTGTCGATAAAGTGGAAATTGCATAAACAATGGACATCAAGGTTTATAATAGAAACTAAGCATCAGTTCTCTTCCTCTAATGTCTTGATTACTAAAGCTACTTGAAAGAGTATTATTAATTCCATAGCTATAGCTTTTATTATTAAAGACATTATTCCAAGCAAGACTCAGGTCGAAGTGTTTGGCTTTGAATATCAAAGTGAAGTCTTGAAAGAACATATCCTTAAACTCCTTTTGTGCTATCTCGTTATGATAGTATTCCGTCAAAGTTTCCAAACTTAAAACCTTACAAAGAGGTATTCTAAGGCTTCCCTCATGCTTCCAACTATTTAGATTAGACGTTTTCCCGAAAGCAGGCATCTTCATCTGGTGAAAGCCATAAGTAAGTTTATAATTTAAATCTACACCCTTTATTAAACCTATATCAAGGTTAGAGGTTATATTTAAGTTCTTTGTGTCGTAAGGCATTCGTTGGCTATTCTGTACCATATAACTATTCATGGCATTATATAAAGCCTTTACATTTAGCTTTCCTTTCAAGAAGCCTATTCCTTGCGAAGCCATTAGGAACATATTCCAGCTATTGTACTTCGTGTCTCCTTGTGTCAGTGATTCTACGATATAGTTGCCCACATAATCTTGGGTTGATGTATAAGGAGAGTTTCCAAACGACTTTGTTATGCGTAATCGTATAGAAGTACCTTTCAGAGCATCGCTATAAACAACTCCTATTCCTACGCTTTTCTCTTTGTTTAGATTATAGCCTCCCAGACCTTTATTCATATATTGATAATCTTGCAGTACCAAAGTTGGATAAAATTGGGCAGCGTTTATCTGCATTGTATTAATAGATGCATCAGCCGAGAAAGTCCATGTTGCTGTGGCTTTCCATCTTATACGGAGGTTAGGGGAGAATAAGACTTTAGACTGACCATTATCTAAACTATACTTATAATGATTGTACGACATATCCCCCGATAACATAAAGTCTAAGTCTCTCACTATATATTCTACGCTTGGTGTGGCATAGAATCTCGCAAAGGTAAAACTACTTTTACCCATCAGCAGTCCGATACTATCTGGAACTCCTACTAAATCAGAAGTGAAGCGGTGTTCTCCTGCATTTACTCCTATTTGTCCTGATAGAATAAATCTACCTATTCTAAGACTTCCTCTTACGTCCGTATTCGTTTCATAGTAATGTTGATTAATAGACTGCACCAGCGAATCGACATATAGTTGTTGCGGACGTATATCCATTATATTCTTTGATTGCAGAGTAACAAGGCGTTTGCCATATTTCTTCATGATACTAAAATTGTCCTTTAGCGTATAAACTGGCAAGTTCCCCATCATCGTGTGCGGATTTGTCCCCTGTTCATTCAGCCATTGTTTGTTCCAAGAAAAGTCACCAGAAAGCTCATTTTTAAGATAATGATTTTTAGCGTTATTCTCGTATTTGATCTTTGCAAAGAGGTCATTACTTTTCTCCAAATACTGTTTTCTGTTTTCTATTGTCTTTATGCCGCTATTCGTATAAAAGTCTGAATGGCGCAAAGAGGTAGCTTCATTGCGGTCATTGACAAATGTAATCTGTACGTTTACTTGAGAATTTTCGTCTATACGCTGTAGTGCATTCAAACTAACAGCATGTGAGCGGTTAAATAATGAACGTCCTTTGAGCAATAGAGTCGACGGAGAAGGAAGTGAGAGCATAGGTGTCAAGGGACTTTGTAGCTCATCAAAACTTAAAAGTTTGTCCGTCTCTCTCCTTATATTCTTACCTATATTATTTGTCTTATAGGTGAGAATTGTCTGAAAAGAAGGTTTCAGACGCATGGCAAAGGTTTCAAAATTCCCCAATCCTCCATGACTTTTTAATCCTATACCACCGCTATAGGTCGTCATCCAGCGTGCCTTAGCTCCTTGTTTCATTCTGATATTGATAGCGTTATCGTCAGAATAAGTAAAATCATCTAACACACGGATAGGTTGATGATGCTTCATTACTTCTACTGTTGCGACATCATCTTGAGGCAATGACTTTGTTGCCAAGCCATATTTTCCTCCCATCAGATCCATACCTTCTATATAGAAGTTGCTGATAGACTTTCCCTCATATTGTATCTCGCCATTCTCTTTGTTCACCTCAAAACCAGGGACACGCGCAAGAACATCAGCCAATGTTCGGTCTCCTTCTTTTTATAGGTTGTGAGTAGATACTGAATCGTATCGCCTTTTATCTTAATTGGTTTTGCTTTCACCGTTATCTCCGATAACGTTTTCGTATCTTCCTCTAATGTAATATGCTGTGCAGGCATATCCATTGTAACCTTTAGTTCCTGCTTTTTATAGCTTATTGCTGAAATAGATAGAATATTACCTTCTTGTGCTGTAATGGTAAACTTCCCCTTTGTATCTGTCTGACAAAAATGTAATGTCTTTTTTGTGATGGCATCTATAGTCTTGATAATAGCTGCAGACACAGGGTGTCCTCCTACGTCAGTAACGACACCTTCCACTATCCTCTGTGCACTTATTGACTGTACAAGTAGGATAAGCAAACATAAGGTAATATATTTCTTCATTAGTAATGTCTTATTCTAACTCCATTTTGGGAATAAAGGTTGTATTCTTTGGATAGATCGTAGGGTCTGAAGCCTTTTTTAAATAAGAGAGCCGGTCTATATCCTTATACTTTTTCTCCCAGAAATTATAAAACTTGACAGGTGACAATTGTTCTCTTTTAATGCTACTAGCAATTATGTCTAAATAGCCATCGCAATGTGCAGCTAAGATTAAACCTGGTAGTCCACCTAATTTCCACGGACCAAGCGGTAAAGGAATCTCCTCACTGAACCATACCTTCCAGTCTCGTCCACGGAAATGGGTGGTCGCCATCGTACAATTAAAGCCTATGACACTTCGTGTACTGTCTTCGTGAATAGACCATTTTGGTGTGGGTATGTCTTCTGTTATCTTATAATAAGAGTCCCAGACCTGTGTGTAAGTTGTCATTTTTCCGTCTTCAAGATTTCTGTAAAGATAATCACGACTATTAGGACTTTTTACTGTCGGAATAGTCTTATTATTATTGCGAGCAGCTTTTATCTTTTCATTAATTATCGCCAAAGCTGTCTCAGGGTTGCTTCCTAAGGAATCGAAGCGCAAAGTATGATAGCTAAAGTATTCACTTACATTTTTCCCTATCCTAAGTGCATAGTCATCATAACTGTTAAGATACTTTGTGTGATAACTGATTTCGAGAATGCTCGGTTCAATGATATGTGTCTCTTGTCCAAAGCAACTAAGCAGTGACAACATGAATGTGATACAGAAAGAGTATAATTTCATAATAATTATTTATTAATTTGCATAGGGGAACTCCCCTATGCAAATATTAATATTAAGTACGATTATAGACATTAACAGTATTTGTCATAAAGACCACACCATTCCTCCCACTCTTCTTCAGTAGCCACCTTCTCAGAAAGAGCACAAGCTAAAGCTTGAACAGCCTTGCAATCAGATACTTGACCTCCCAAAATACTCATCATTTGCGATAGTTCTAACTTTTTCATATTCAAAAAATTAATGTTAGTAATATTCCTAAACCATGTATACCAAATGTCGACTCTAAGGTACCATGATATTTAAAGAGGAATTAGGCTATTTCCTCTATATACTCCATGTGAGCAAAAGGGTAGCTATGCCTTCGACAACATGCAGTTATATTTTATCCAAGTTTAATAATCTCATCTTGCATACACAGTAAATCTTTTATAGTATATTCTTTTGGAAAAATATAATCGTTTACCCAGATATGAGGATAATGACTAATATTTTCACTTTGGAGCATTTCAAGCTGATGCCTATAAGCGGCTATTAAATATGCGTCTTTAATATTATTTCTCATAATATTCCATCCCCTTAATGCTTTCATACACTGTTTCTTGTCTTGGTGATATAGTCTTAACAGATTTAGTTGACGAGCATTGATTTTAGCAAATACATCTTCAGGCATAGCAGGGTGATATACCCCATCTATTACAACTCTCCAAAGGAAGCGTTTAGGGAATTGTGTTAATAAATTTATGACATCGTTCACAACATTCCAGCAATGAGTGCAATGCAGGCTAATGAAGGTTGTGATAACTATGTCGGCATTTTTATTACCAAACTCCATCATATCGCTAATAGGATTTCCCAAGTGTTTTTTAGAGAAACACTCAGACATAATTATTTTATTTCGTTTTAATCTTAATAATTCAATCTCCTTTTCATCTAAGATACTATCAGCATATGCAAATTTATAAATTATTATGCTCAAAAGAACTGCTAATGAAAATGCACATATTAAGTTCGGAAATGTAACTAGTCTTATTGTTGCTAATGATGGCTTTAGCAGGAAAATCTTTATCATTACTATTATTGTTATACTCAAGCAATACACACAATATTTGCGAATCATGAACAATTGGTAACATGTTAGTATAAGCATGATAATAACAGCAACAAAGTTAACTGTCCATAAGATAAAATTTGTGTATTGAGTTAGCATTAAATAGCTTATGCAAAAAATGAAAAAGAATAATCCTAAAACAGGCAAATCGAATGGAATCCAGCGCCTAAATGGATTTCGGTCAGAAACATATTTACAATCAAACTTAGTTCCCCTCATACAAAAAGGAATTGTATCATAGTTGTACATCTGCTTCTTAAGTAAAGTGCCTGCAAGCGCCAGCCCTATAATGTTCAGAAAAAAAAGAGCCTGAATCATTTTATCTTGAAGAATAGAGATACTACTAACTACCAATAAGAATAAAGTCGCAAAAAAAATGCTCAGAGTATGATTATTAGATGGGTAATAATCTTGATGTACCCTGTTTATTTTTAGAGTAACACCATTCCAAATAGATAGAAACTCTGATTTAGAAATAGTTTTGTCACTGCCATCATATAGGTATACATCATCTTTGCAGCATCCTTTTAATACATAAAAATGACCATTCTCATCTGTGGTATGAACAATAACATTTTTGAGACTTGACAAATGATCTATGTCAACAATATAGGATTCATTTTCAACACCAAAAAAATTTAGCGTCTTCGAGATCGACACCAAACTAGGATAGCATGGATCAGACAGGAGTTCTTTTATCAAAAGACTTCTATTAATTTTAACGTTCGAAACCTTCAACAGAAAAGAAAGTTCTTTAATCAAATACATTCTATCCATATGACTTAACTTACAAAGATAAATATTAAGATACTCTCAAACCTTAGTGTCAGGTAGTAATACTTATGAAGTTAACCTTTGTTTGGCTTTTCATCTTGCTTGGGTACAAAGATAGTATATATTTACTAAAGTTGTGTCAAGAAAAAGGAAAAAATAGTGGTTAATTACAAAAAACTTACAGCCTCCGCCTTTCATATTCTTGGAGATATAGGCATCGGATTTTTTGCTCTGTAACGTTTCGTGCAGGTAGATTTAGGAACTTGCATAGTATAATTTCTGTTACATTCATAGACAGACCTTAGATTTTCGAACTCATGAGTTTTATTAGCAAAAAGAGAGTATGAAAGATATTCTAAAACTGAAAACTTTATTGTAGTAATATGTTATATTACGAACTAATCAAAACCTATTACCCACATGAAACGTTATAGAACCATAAATTCGATTCTTCCATTAACGCTATACGAAAAACATCTACGCATTTAACAGAAAAGTCATAAAAAGTCATTAAACATAAACTATAATTCTTACTATAGTATAGTTTCCTACCGATTTGGGTTAACAGTCTCTGCATACTCTAACACAGTATGTCGATTACAAAGCATTGCCCAGTAAAACCAATTTTGCTGTCACTACTGTCACCCTAATTCATTAGTTAACTTATTATGTAACAGTAGGATTACACGAAATGTTAAATGTGACAGCAAAACGAAATTAAAATTATTCGTGGAATAGTGTGTATAAATTCCACACGACCTAACATTTAGACGATAAACTAACGGCTTATATTATATACGAAAAGACCAAAAACAGTAAAATTCAACAAAAAGGTTGTAACATTACAACCTTTTCTCAAACATTTTTCATAATTTTGCGATGTATTTAAAATAAATATGTCTGTATGAAGTATCTAAATATAAAGAAGGCATTGGCTGCTTGGCGCGATATTCAGCCATTGTCAGAGAAGGACAGGGATAGGCTCAGCCGCCGCTTCACCGTGGACTTCAACTATAATAGCAACCACATTGAGGGCAACACACTGACTTATGGTCAGACCGAGATTCTTCTGCTATTCGGCAAGGTGATTGGCGAGGCTGACATAAGGGACGTGCACGAGATGACGGCAAGCAACGTGGGGCTGCAAATGATGACAGAAGAGGCTGCTGTCAAAGAAAAGCCTTTGACACAAAACTTCATCCGTACACTGCACAGAACACTGCTTCGTGAAAACTACACCATTTACCGCAATCTGCCTGGTGGTGTGCAGACAAATTATGTGATACACGCAGGTCAGTATAAGACGCGCCCCAATAGTGTGATAACAAGGTATGGCGACCGCTTTGAGTACGCTTCGCCCGAAGAAACGCCGGGGCTGATGTTTGACTTGGTGAATTGGTACAATGAAGCCGAGAAGAAAGGGGAACTTTCAGCTATCGAACTGGCGGCATTGTTCCACTATCGTTATATACGCATTCACCCCTTTGAGGATGGCAATGGACGTATCGCCCGTTTGATGATCAACTTCATTCTCACACGCCACAATTATCCGATGATTGTTGTGCGCAGCCGCAAGAAGAGCGAGTATCTGGAAGCGTTGCATCAGTCTGACCTTGAAGTCGGCCCTGTGCCGAGCGACGGAGCACACGCCAACATTGGCGATATTCGTCCATTCCTCAAATATTTCAATGAGCTTGTGGCAACAGAGGTTTATAATGATGTGCTCTTCATCAGCGAAAAGAATGAAAATATTTGGTGGTATGACGGCGAAAGAATTTCTTTCCGCTCGCCTAACTACACCAAAATATTGAACGCCATGCGCACACAGCCTACGTTGACTCTGAACGACATGAAAGAGGAAACAGGTATTAGTGTGTCAGCTATCCAAAAACTGTTGGATAAACTGCTTTCTAAAAAGTATGTGGAGCGTGGTGAGAAAGATGGAAGCTGGAGAGTCTTTCTTACCCAGTAAACACGCAAAAAGGTTGCATCACTACAACCTTTTCTCAAACATTTAGTCTGCTACTGGGTAGAACACTCCTTTGATTAATTGCGACATTCCGTTTTCTGTGAATGTCGCAGTTAGCTTTTCGCAGATGTAACTTTTGCCTCTTATTATCCCAAGTTAACCAGCAAAAATATTTTTCATAAACTTTCGGGATGCTTTGTGTAGTATCAACTTTATAAATGATTGATAACCAAGTATAGGGTATTGTAATATTGGTTAGTATAGGGATAAGTTGTTTGTAGAATACGGAGAGATATGGTAATGATAGGTATAATATGTGTTTGTCTTTCCTACATACTATGTCCCCTTTGTTAGACCATTGATCCAGGAAAGTCATACCATGTAAGCAATAAGCCTTTATTCAGTTTCCTATCTATGTATTTAACGGAAGAACCAAAGCATTTCCCAGTAAAAACAATTTTGCTGTCACTACTGTCACCCTAATTCATTAGTTAACTTATTATGTAACAGTATGATTACATGAAATGTTAAATGTGACAGCAAAACGAAATTAAAATTATTTGCGGAATAGTGTGTATAAAATCCTTCTTACGTTAGTAGACTTTATCACGCTATAACACAAAGCTCCCTAAATAACCCCCATCAGGCGTAATATGGTTGGCGTAAGCAGAGCTGTAAAAATACCATTGAGCGTAATACCTAAACTCGCAAAAGCACCATACTTACTACTATATGCCATCGCTGTTGATGCACCCACAGCATGAGAAGCAGCACCCATAGAGAGACCTTGTGCGATAGGGCTATTTACATGACCATAGGACAACGTCTTAAAGCCTACTAAAGCACCAATAATACCTGTGATAACCACCACAGCTGCAGTAAGAGAAGGAATTCCGCCAAGACTCTGTGTCACCTCCATAGCAATAGGTGTTGTGACAGATTTACTTGCCATTGAGAGTATAATGATGTCTGGGGCACCACAAAGTTTGGCTACAAAAACAACACTCACGACACCCACTAAACAACCCACAAGCTGTGACATCACAATTGGGAACCACAGGCGTTTAATAGCATCAAGCTGAAGATAAAGTGGTACTCCTAAGGCAACAACCGCCGGTTTAAGCCAAAAGTCTATCAGCTGCGCATCTTGTTTATAAACCGCAAAAGAAACACCTGTTATCTTGAGGTAGATGATAATAAGCACAATTGCTATCAAGATAGGGTTGAGCAGCATCCAGCCTGTACGTTGCTGCAGACGACGAATATAAAAGAAGGCTGCAAAGGTCAATGCCAAAATAACATACTGGTTAGAGAAGATATCTCTGCCATCCTGTATAAGGTCAATGGTTTGACCAATTGTTTCATCCCATGAATTCATTATTCATCCTCCGTTTTAGTTAGTGTATCTTGTCCGTGCAAAGCTTTGTTTATTTCTATTTCCTCCGCTTCTTCCATCGCTTCAAACTCTTCAGCTTCTTCCAAAGCCTTCTTCATCTTCTGTGCATGCGCACGATGATGAAGTAAGTCCATTGCCATCAGTCTACGTTCAAACTTTATGACAAGTTGGTGCATCTGTCCTGTGACAACAAGAACTAAGAGTGTGCTGACAACAGTGGCGGTGACAATAGGAAACCATTGCGCCTTAATAAGGTCAAGATAGAGGATAAGTGCCACCCCTGGTGGTACAAAGAAGAAACCAAGGTTGGCTATCAGAAGTTCTGAAAGCTGCTTTACCCATCCTAACTTCACCCACCCCAACCTTAGGAAAAGCGTGAGAAGGAGCATACCAATGATACTGGACGGCAGTTTAATTCCTGTAGCCCAAACAACAAATTCTCCCAATGCTAAGCATCCAAAGATAACAAAAAACTGTCTTGCCATGTGAAATAGTTATTATTCAACACTACCATTGCTATGGACGGTTAAATAGTTATTGCATGTAATAAGCGAGTGCAAAGTTATAGCTTTTTTAGGTATCAACAGCTGTTTTCCCCTTTTTAATACTTACTAATCACCTATAAGATGATATTTGTCAATAGGAAAACAAGCGTAATCGGATTTTTTTGTGTAAGTTTGCAAACAATAAAAAGTTATACGACTTCCACAATGACAGAGATTGATAACAACATATCCGATAAGAAACTGCGACTTACAATCAGATTTAGCAGGAACAACATGGCTTTTGCGGTGGGCGACCCACAGGAGAATGGTATGCTCGTTTATGAACCTTACGAGATGAATATGGGTATCTCAGTTGCTGCCAATCTGCGTGAAGCCTTCAAGGTTTCTGAATTGCTGCAGAGTGGATACAAACGTTTGTTAGCAGAGATTGATACCCCTGTTATGCTTATGCCTATTGACGACTTTGGTACACAGGATATTGAAACACTCTATCATCACACCTACCATAGACAAGGTAACGAGGAGATTTTATCAAGTATTCTGCCTGATTTGAATGCGATTGCTGTCTTTGCGATTAACAAAGACCTCAAGCTCGTTATCGACGACCATTTCAAGGACATTCGTCTACAACCGCTTATGCAGTCGGTATGGACGCATCTCTATCGTCGTTCTTATGCTGGTCCACGCAGAAAACTTTATGCTTATTTCCACGAGAAGCGTATGGAGGTTTTCAGTTTTCAACAAAACAGATTCCGCTTCAGTAATTCATACGAAGCAACCAATGAGCATGATGCTTTGTATTACCTCCTTTATATATGGAAGCTAACAGGAATGGATGTAGAGAAAGATGAGTTATATATTGTCGGTGATATACATTACCAAGACTGGCTCATTGATAAAGTAAAACAACATTTGAAGTTCTGTAGGGTTATCAATCAGGAGGTTTACTTCAATAATAGCCAGTTGGCTAAACGTACAGATATTCCCTACGACATGAAAACTATCTATCTGGAATAAAAGAAGAAGATTGGAATTAAAATATAGAGTGAATTAAGTTCACACATCTCCCATAGAGACTAATGTCTTAACTCCATATAACTCCTTAACTCCTTCACTCCTAAAAAAGAAACTATGCGAATCATAACAGGAAAATATAAAGGCAGACACTTTGATATTCCACGTACCTTCAAGGCACGTCCTACAACAGACTTTGCTAAAGAGAATATCTTTAACGTTATCAATGCTTACGTGGATTGGGAAGAAGCAACTGCACTCGACCTCTTTGCTGGTACGGGTAGTATATCCTTAGAACTCTTATCACGTGGTTGCCAACAAGTGATAAGCGTAGAGAAAGACCGTGACCATGCTCGCTTTATCAGTCAATGTATGGAAAAGCTTGGCACAGAGGAAAATATACTGATAAAAGGAGATGTGTTCCGTTTCTTAAAGAGTTGTCATCAGAAGTTCGACCTAATCTTTGCCGACCCTCCATACGCATTGCCAGAGTTGGAGACCATTCCTAACCTCATCTTCCAATATGACTTATTAAAAGAAGATGGACTACTTGTCTTTGAACATGGTAAGAACAATGATTTCTCCGCTCACCCGCACTTCATTGAACATAGAAGCTATGGTAGTGTGAACTTCACTTTGTTTAGATAAACACAGGCTAAATGCTTTAATATATTTGAGAAAAGCATAAAGGTGCCAACGAACAAAAAACTTGCCCCTCAACACCAAGAGTGGTGACAGGGGCAAGAAAATGAAAATTAAATTACCAAGTATTGCTATTGATATCACATCAAGGGCATATCTCAAAAACATGAAAAAAATCATTAATTCAAAATCTTTCAAAACCGAGTTTGTTTTCAAATCTTTTCTTTTCAATTAGGCGTATAAATACTTTCGCGTTCAGTGAGGGTTAGACGGTGTCTGGTACTGGTCCATTTCCCTCTTCTTTCTTTTCCTTTTTCTTCTTGTCTTTCCCTGCCTCTTCTGTCTTTCTCACCGTCTCATACGAGTTATCACGCAGAGCCGCTTTTAGTTCCACGCCTGGCGTAAATGTTACACGTGGCTTAATTGTCTCGGTCTTAAACGCCTTTTCCGTCGCAGTTCCTTCGCTTGAAAGTGTCAGGCGCATTGTGCCAAATTCTCCTAACTGCACGCTAAAGCCGTCACGAAGATAATGAGGCAGACAATCCATAAAGTTCGCCAGCACGTTTTCGATGTCACCACGTGTGAGCGAAGAACGCCCCGCAATGTCATGCGCAATATCCCGCAGGGTCTTCTTCCCCACGTTCACAGGACTTGCATAAAACTTTCCAGGACCTGTCTTGGTGCCTGGTTTTCTTCTTTCAATCAATTTGATTTTCATTGTGTTTAAGATTTTATTAGTTATTACTTACTTGTGCTGCACTTTGCAGCAACACGTTTTTCATTAGTTTCTTTTTTACCCAGTTTGATAAGCTCAATCAAAGCGTGTTTGTTCACTATTCAAAAGAAATAAAAACCTCCGCAAAGCTTTGAAAATCCGCACGATGCGGAGGTTTAAAACGCATATTAGGTCAGAGTAAAATTTCTAATGGGTCGGAAGAAAATTTCTAACCTGTTAGAAATTTACGGGGAACGTGTTAGCGAGAAAATTCTAACGGGTTAGAAATTTTCTTGCAACGGGTTGGATATTTCAATGTCTCTCACCCTACTTTATCCAGTTAGGCTCCCTCCCCTTTACTTCCCTTCGGTCAGTGACCGTTGGTTCGGGGAGGGTCGGGGTGGGGCTTTTAGGACTACTTGAACCCGTCGACCCTGAACCCGTCGGTGCGGTTGTTGATGTGAACGTAGACGTGGTTACTGTCGAAGTTCAGGCTGAACGCGTTGCCGCTGCTCGATGGCTGAGCACTTGACGACCAATAGTCGCCGGTGTTGCCAACGTTGTACAGCTGACCAGAGCGGTAGCAACCCAAGGCGGGCAGGTAAAAGTATTTGTCTGCGTCAGCGGCGGAAGGAAGAGTCTGAGATACAGACCAACTTTGCTCTTTGTCTGTTGTTCGCCAATCTGTGCCGTCGACAGATTTCTCGGTGTCGTAATGATGCTCTACCTGTAATACAGACTTCTTCTTAAACCACATACCACCTTTATATAAATGACCCATAGTTGTCCATAACTCATCTGCATCCCAACGAGGATCGCCCTCTTTTGCGTACCATGTCATCTGGTTCACGTTGGGAAGGTCTTTACATGATGTGCGAGTAGCGTTGAAAGGTGAACCGCTGCCCTCGTGGTAGTAACGTGAGTCATCCTTGTTCTTGGGGTAGTTTGAAGAACTCCTATTGTTTTGTGTTGGTTGGTCTGTGTTTCCTGCCAAATTCTTTGTCCATTCGTAACCATACCAATATTGCTGCTGAGCATCCCACATATAGTAATTATTGCCATCGTAATCATGTGGATCAAGGTTAGCCGTTATATCATGAATCGAGCCAGCAGTGCAATTAAGCGTAACTATCTTTGATACCGTTCCATCTATTGCTCCACTTGGATTATCAGTTGTATTACGAAGCCAGTAACGAATGCGGAAAGTATGTGTACCAGGAGCAATGACTGCATAGGTAGCATTCTTGCTCATATCATCAGCAGAGTTGTCTATTACAAAACCTGAACCTGTGGTTACAGTAATCGTCTTTGAACCACCAGAAGCAAGGGTAAGTGTACCGTTAGCCGCTATGTTGTAAGTTCCTGCAATATTGTCGTCACTCATAATTTCAATCTTAATCAGCTTACTACGATTTACGTATGCATTGCTTGAACGTGGAATAAAACAGAGATAGGCAGCCTTGTGATTAAGGGTGAATTTGTAAACATTGCCTATTTTGTTAGCTGTAGCTATTCCACAATCTCCCGATTCGCCTGCATGGTCAAAGTTGTTTGGAGCAGATTGTGTTTGTTCTGACTTAATCTCAACTTGTGGTTGTATTCCAGAAACAGTCTTGTTTGTATAAAGAATATCGTGTGTAGCACCTGTATAAGTACCAGAAAGAGCAAACATTCCTTTTGCTTTTTCAGCAGTAGAGAGGAATGTCACAGTTCCACTCTGCTGCCACATACCTCCATCATCTTTTACCCATATCTTGTCCGTACTACTCCAATTAACGGAAGCACCAGAACCCTTTGTATGATTAAGAATCGCTGTGCGGGTTGTGACTTCTGTTTGAGAAGTGCCAGTAAAGACAGTTGCCTCAGTAGGGATGTTACTATTCTTCTGCTTTTCTCCCTGTGCAACGTCATCATTCGCACAGCTGGCAGCAAACAATAAAGCTGCGAAGCCGTAACATATACCTCGCATTACTGAACCGATAGTCGTTCTCTTCATAAACTTATTCATTTCGTTTTCCTTTCTGATAATTCTTAATAGTTTTCTGTACTATCCCAAGAAGTCTCTTCTTGGTCTTCTTCTTCATCGTTAAAAAAGTTGTGCTTTGCATCGCCCACAGTTGTGCCAGGGTTAATCTTTCCTGCATTACCACTGGCATGAACCAATAGGGCTTCTGTCTCTGTGCAAATGATGTTGCACTGGGGCTTTTGATAAATCTTTCTTTCAATTACTATCATTTCGTTTAATTTTTAGGGGATACGCAGTTAGCGCATCCTGTTTGTATATTGATTAAAATAGCTGTTATTTCGTTCTTATTTGTCTTATATCGAGTTCACAAAAGGGCACAAAAAAGCGAACAAAGGAAACTCCGTGAAGTCCTTTGTTTACAAGCGTTAAGGCACGCTTCGCACGCGTAGGATGAAAGAAAATATAGAAGACTAAACGCCAGTTGTGTGTTAGCAAAATATCTGAAACCACCAAATAGAAAGCACTAAAAAGGCAAAGAAATCAAAGTTTCTTTGCTGCGCTATAGTCGTTTGATATGTCATTGCTAATTCGTTCACGCTCGCAAAGGTATAACATCTTTTTAGAATTAACAAGGAAAACCTAAAGAAATATACAAATTAAATAAAAAAAGAAAGGAGAACAAGAGACAGGGTATGAGAAAGACAGAGTAACAAAAGGACAAAAGACAGGGTATAAGAAAGACAAAGTAACAGGAAAACAAGAGAGGGGAATAAAGACACTGTTTCTAAAAAAGGAGAATTATAAGGCATAAACTCTTTCCCTCTTTTACAACAGTGGACTCAAGAGTCTTATTATTGACTCCCACAATCGCTGTAGGAAGGAACGGTGTGTAAGGTTTCGTACATTTTCTAAGGAGACACACGCTTCTTGGTCTTTTAAGAAAATATCCTTTACTTCTAATGCTATTTTCTTGTCATAGAAGAAAGCATTTGCTTCAAAGTCATTCTCAAAGCTACGGAAGTCAACATTAGTAGAACCAATCGTTGCTATACTATCATCGGCAACAAGAAGTTTTGAATGATTAAAACCAGCCTTATATAAATAAACTTTTACTCCCGCTTTTACCGTTGCTAAGACATAAGTGCGTGAAGCCCATTCCACAATCTTTGTGTCTGTCTCGTAAGGTATCATCAGTCTTACATCAACTCCCGACAAAGC